>CAZXAC010000326.1:0-2454 GCA_964638335.1 uncultured Lentisphaera sp.
ACCGTCAGATCTTGGAGGATGAGCTCCAACAAAACTTCCATATCAGCGTTGACGATCTCAGTGCCCAAGGGAAAGACAAAAACATATATCAGGTCCGCGTGGTTCCTCCTCCGGTAAAAATCAAGTTGCAGAGGATTCGCCGGCAATTTGAATTGAAGGAAAAGGAACCAGAGACCGGCTTCAGCCTTGAGTTGTCAAAGGCAGACACCGATAAGTATAGGATCATCCAAACCGAAGAGCATTCACTTGGAGCCACCTCAAAGAGCCAAACCATCACCACGGACCTTACTCCGCAACGAGAAAGGCGCGACTACAGCGAGCTCACGCTGGTAGCCGAGATCTCGCGCTATCTAAATAAGCCCTGCCTGGAGGTTGAGAGGATTCTTGAGTCCACATCAGAGGGGACAAGTAAGGTCCTCGCGGCCACGAATGAATTCAACGAGTTGCTATATGACTGGATCATCCCCAGACTTTTCAATGAGTTATTTGAAATCACAAAACACGAAGAGACCGACGAGTATGAAGTTGAACTGGTGAAAATTCCGGAAGATGGTTTTTACCAACTCTCCGCTTCGCCGAATCTTGTGGTGAAGGCCGGCGACACCGAAAGGCGCTTTTCTGATAAAAGTTTCCATTTGGACACATACTGCTTTGATTCAGATCCGGAACGGAACCTATTCTGGCATCTCTTACAGGACGGAAAGGTAAAGAAGCTCTACTTCACCGGTATGCTCACCCATGGCCAGTCTGATTTCTATGTTCAGTATATTGATCCAGAATCGCACACGGTCCGCAGTTACTATCCAGACTTCTTGGTGCAAAAAGAAGATGGGAGCTACGTCATTGTAGAGGTTAAGGGCGACAACAAAATCGAGGACCCGGTAGTGCTGGCCAAACAAGAATTCGCGGAACAGATTGCGGCGGCCTCAGGGATGACTTATCGAATAATCAAGGGATCAGACGCAGCCCAAGGGCGGTATTCCTTCCTATTATCGAACGAGCCAATGCCGTATCAGGCAGGAATGATGTAATCGACACATTTATGAACAGGAGGAGGAAACCATGGATTCAGGGGCGGTGATGTTTTTTAAACTCAAGTGTACATACGCCCGCCACCTATTTTTGTCAACGAAGTAAAGGTTGCGGGGTTTGGTTAAATGGAGAGCCATGAGAAATATTGAAGACCTTTACAGAAAACCAACACCAACAGACATGTTGCTGGAAAAAATAAAGCAAGATTGCCTTGATGGCCGACTTGTCTATAAAGCCTCGACGGGGCATTCCAAAAAACCGAAATGGACAATTCTTATTGATTTTCTTTTTGTAGATCTCAAAAAAGACTCGTTCATTTGGAAGACATTAAAGTACTTACCAATTCTAGGCATAGGCACTTTGGTGCTATGGTCAATGAGCCTAATCGGGTTCTCCTTTCTGATTCCAAGTGGCGGACCATGTTAGCGCGGTGTATTTTTACTTTCTTATATGGTTAGTATGACAGCCTTGGGCTTCTTTGGTTATAGCGCAAACTCTCCAAGCAACGGGAGCGAAAAGGACTTTAATTTTAGGAACTTCGCCATTTAGACATTCATCGAGAACTGGCACCTACAGAGATTGCCGGTTTTGGCATAGAAAAACTTCCTTTTTTGAAAATAGTGCTTTGATTTATACTGAAATGAAATACAAACATGAAGGGCAAGAAATAAAATTATTAATCAAAAATCCTCAGACTGGACCCTGGCCGACACATTTGGGCAACTTGATTGCGATTAGCCAAGGCATTACTTAAGAACGTCCTACTAAAAAATATTATTTACTGTCGAATAAAACCTTATTACTTTGTGATTCACCATCACAGCCCTCAATTTTTACTCTACTGAAAAGGAGGCGATAATGAATTGGCGCACACAACTAATTAAGGCAACATTTTTGGTAATAATTTTCGTTCCGCTTGCTGTGGCGGTGCTTGACATCATGCCCTCAAGCGGCGTAGAAACCCAATCAACTTTCGCGGTAAATGAACAGCAACCCAAAGCAGTATCATCTACCCCAGATGTAGTTTTACCAGTTATCTCTCGCCAACCTACAGAAGATTTGGACAGCCGGAAACTACGAGACGACAAAACACCCTCTGAAATCATGGATACGGTGATGCCAGTAAAGTACCAAGACATTCTCTGGGATGTAAGCCAAGAGTACATTGCTACTACGCCTGATGAAGCCGATAAAGTTGCCAGAAGTATAGCTTTCCTTGACGGAAAGAACGAATCAGCCAGCCTTGCGTGTGGGCCTATAAGCGTTGCAATTTTGAAAGACGCTGGATTGCTACCAGCGAATACCAGCACCCATGATATTTGGCTCCTTTGCGCTCGGGATCGCGAGGACTGTGATGGGATAAAAACCTTACAACGGGAATACTTCCCTCTTGAAGAATACGATTACCTGAGAGTTTATGAA
>CAZXAC010000327.1:0-2434 GCA_964638335.1 uncultured Lentisphaera sp.
GGATGTTGCCGGGAGTTCTTCCTAGCATTCTTTTTGCTTCACTTCCTACGGCGAGAATTTCTTTTGTACCTTCGGATATCGCCACGACGGATGGTTCGTTCAGTACAATTCCTCTGTCGCGGACGAAAACCAAACAGTTAGCTGTTCCCAAATCTATGCCGATGTCGCTTGAAAAAGCCCTTGCAATTTTCGAATAAAAATTGAACATGATCCCCGTGTGTTCTATATATTTAGGACATTATTTTAATGTTTTTTTTCTTCTAATCAAGTCAGAAAAGCTAAAAAAATGGATTTTTTATTTCAATCTTTCCGGTAATGATGTGTTGGTGATCAGGTCGTTGAATGATTCTCTCTTCCTTATCAGAGTGCTTGTTTTCCCGTTTACCAGCACTTCCGCGGGGCGCAATCTCCCGTTGTATTGATAGCTCATTACGAATCCGTACGCTCCGGCATTTTCAACGATTACAATGTCGCCTTCCTTTACGTCGGACGGGAATTCTCTTTCTTTCACCCAGAAGTCGGTGTTTTCGCAGAGTTGTCCGCAAAGACCGGCCTTTTCCATCTTCTTGGATTTTTTTCCATCAAATATGATATTGTGATATGCTCCATAGAGTACTGGGCGCGCTATCGTGTTCATTCCGATATCTGTTCCTATGATTTTTTTGTAGGAGCGTTTTATTGAATGTACTTTTCCGATTATGTATCCTGCGTTGCCAACGAAGTAACGCGCAGGTTCCATCATGAGGCGTGGAGGCTTCATCCCGTATTCCTTCAATTTACTCGCAAAAAGTTTAGCCGTTTTTGCCGCAGCCTTCTCCAAGTCTAGCGACTCCTCACCATCTCGGTAAGGTATTCCAAGTCCTCCTCCGAGATCTATGAATTCAAAATCTATCCCGAGTTTTTTGCCAACCTTGCCGATGATGTCCATCAGAAGTCCGGTTATGAAAGGAAAATAGTCAGCGTCGGTTATGCATGAGCCGGGCATCATATGAGCGCCGAATCGTTTGATTCCAGCTTTTTTCGCCTTAGCATAGGCGTCGAAAACCTGATCAGGATGGACTCCGAACTTCGCGTTGGGGCCGGCATTCGTTACGAATTCTCCCACGTTGCTCCTGCCGTATCCGGGATTGATTCTGAAAGACATTATTTTTGGTTTACCGAATTTGAGTACGCGTGGAAGCGTGGAAATATCGTCAAGATTGAAAATCACTCCGCTCTTGAGGCCTTGTCTTATGTCGTCATCGGAAAGGAAATTCCCGCTGAACATTACGTCTTCTCCGCCGAGCCCAATGTGTTTTGCTAGAAGTATTTCGTTCACGCTTGCGGCGTCAATGCCGGCGCCTTCAGTTTTCATTATGGCTGCTATTGCCGGGTTATTGCAGGCTTTTATGGCGTAGAAGAATCTGAAATCTGGATAATACTTCGAAAATGCCTTGAATGCTCTTCTGTAATTATTCCTGATTTTATTTTCGTCATAGATGTAAGTGGGTGTGCCGTATTTTGCGGCTAGTTCTGAAACAGCAATGTCTCCGATATAACATTTTCCATTTTTATATTTCATTATTTCTCCTGAAAATATTTATTTTGCAATATTTTTTGTGAGAGCGTGAAAAATAGCATGAATGGAATTTCTGTCAATATAAAAATCATTAATCCAGATATCCATGTTGTGCATCTTAGGCTTATTGCCAATCGTCTGTTCTGAACGGAGAGGCCGGGAGTCCTTCCTTGTTGTAAAGGTTCGCCTTTTCCGGATTATCCGCCCATGCGTATCGCGCGGCGACAGGATTTTTTACCTTATCAGACGAAAGCAAAATAGTGTTTCCTTCGATGACGGCATTTGCGGGATGGAAGATGCGGTCTTCTCCTGCTATCACCGCGCATTCGAGTTTTCCGCCTTTGAAGATCAATCCGGAACCCGTATAGTCAAAAGATACTCTTATTTTATCCTTTTCAATTGATGAAGATCTTATTATGGGGCCTGAATACACTTTTGGTGATCCTGTTTCTTGGAACAAAACCCATAAGGCGAGTCGTTCTCCGACGTCCTTTTTATTTTTAGGATGGATATTTTTGGCTTCTCCCACATCAATTGCCACAGCCATTCCAGTGTTATTCTCAGTCAGAACTTCCAACTGTTTTTCCCGGACTCTTGCCCATCTGCTATCTTCCTGATAATCCTTTGGATGATTATGGTTTGCCAATTGTACATATAGGAATTTAAAATCTCCCTGTCCCCAGCGATATCTCCAGTCCTTTATCATATCCCTCATGAGGCTGGCATAGTCTCTATTATTTTTATCCGTATTATTTTCTCCCTGATACCAGACCACTCCTTTTATCGCAAATGGAACCAATGGGGAGATCATACTGTCAAAAAGCATGTAGGGACTGTTTGGATTGCCGGGACCCATGGGAACAGGAGGAGGTTCTA
>CAZXAC010000328.1:0-2420 GCA_964638335.1 uncultured Lentisphaera sp.
GTCGATCTGACCTTACCCGCATTGTGACTTGCAAGTCTTTGTTCAGGACTTGCGCGCAACTTGGTATTGTACGGCGAATTGGAGGCGTGAACCGGAGTTGAACCGGTGTAAAAGGTTTTGCAGACCTCTGCCTAACCGCTCGGCCATCACGCCTTTAAATTTTAAAAGAAAGGGACGGGAATATATCTCTAGTTATTTTAAAATCAAAGAGGGACGGGATAAATCATATTTTTATCCCTTAAATGATGCTCCGTAAAAGTATCTACCAAGTCCGACAGTGAATATAATTGCCCCGTAAAGATAATGTTCGAAACACACCCAAAACAGGGATTTATTTCTCATATAGTTTACAGAAAAAAGAATTCCACCAATAAATGTGAGCAGTACGGCTACCCAATTTCCGAATACGATATGAAGGAATGAAAACGTGATTGAACTTGCAAGAATAATCGTGTTTTGGCCGGTGAAAATACTGGAATATCTCTCAAAAAAGAATGTCCTGTATATGAATTCTTGGGGAAAAACGGAGAGCAATGGATATAAAAGCATAACTATGAGCCAGAAAAATGGTTTTGTCTTTGGAAAGATGAGAAATTTTTCAGGAGCGAAGATAAGAACATATCCTGTAAGTATAATTGATGAGATTGCGAAAATCGCAAGTATTATGAAAATGTCGCGCGGAATCGGGGAGATTTTCCAGTGAAAAGAATTTTTCTTGCCTGACGCAAGGAAATGAATGGCAAGACAGACGAGAAACACTGCAATTAGTGCTGGGATCATAGGGAATTTGATTATGCCAGAAAAAAAACAGTAAGGAATTATAAAAAATAGGGATACTAATTCAATCATGAGCCATACTTTTTTCATGACAACACGAAGTCTCCGCTATAAAATTTTCTTTTAGTTCCGTCTGCAGTTTCAATAACTGCCGCGCCATCGGATAAAATCGTCTTAAGTTCCCCTCTTAGTTCTCCGAAGGCGTCTCTTACGGCTATCATGCGTCCCACTAGTACGCATTTTGATATAAATTCAGATATTATATCATCCTCATTCATCTCGAAATAATTCATCGCGTCTTTAATGAGCAGTTCGCGGACATCATTCAGGTCTGTTTTTTTGCCGGTGAGCGAAAATATTGACGTCGCTTCAGTTCCCGTTGATTGCAATTCTTCCTGTGAGACATTTATGTTAAGTCCAATTCCTGCGACAAGTCCGATGCTTTTTTTCGTCTTGCAAGTTTCGCAAAGCACTCCGCCAATTTTGCGAGTTTCGCAAACAATATCATTGGGAAGTTTTATCCTGAATTCATGTTCGGGAGACAGTTTTTTAAGTACTGCTGTTCCGGCAAGGCAGGTTGCGAAAGCCGCACACGGCAGAGGTACGGACAAGTTTTTCAAAATGAAAGAAGCGTATATGTTTCCTGGAGGGGAATGCCATCTTCTTCCCTGCCTGCCGCGTCCGCCGCTTTGATGTTCCGCGAAAATCGCAGACATGTCAGGTAGAGACAAGAAGTTATCCATGGCGTATTTATTCGTGGACGGAATCTTATCCAACAGGATTATTAAGGGACTTTCCTGAGGCATTATCTTGACGAATTCGCGAGGGCCTTGGACATTGTTTCAATTTCCTGCAGAACCACGCCAGTCCCGTTTGCTACGGCCTTGAGAGGATCCTCCGACACGAATACCGGCAGACCTGTCTCTTCGGCTATGAGCCGGTCGAGACCTTTGAGAAGGGCACCACCGCCAGCCAGCATTATTCCACGATCTATAAGGTCGGCGGCGAGTTCGGGAGGGCATCTTTCAAGCGTCATTCTGACAGCTTCAACTATATTTGTAATAGGTTCCTGGAGAGCGGTTCTGACTTCGCCGGAGGATATTTTTATCGTTTTTGGCAGACCTGATATGAGGTCTCTGCCTTTGACTTCCATAAAACCTTCATCTTCTATCGGGTAAGCGCTTCCTATCTTGAGTTTTATTTCCTCGGATGTCCTTTCACCTATCATGAGGTTGTAAACTCTTTTCATATGTTGGCTTATTGCGGCGTCCATTTCGTCTCCGCCGACCCTTATGCTTCTTGATTCGACTATTCCGGACAGAGAAATTACTGCTACTTCGGTTGTGCCTCCGCCTATGTCCACTGTCATGCTTCCAGAGGGTTCAGCTATCGGTAATCCAACGCCTATTGCGGCCGACATAGGCTCTTCTATTAGGTATATGTCTCCGGCTCCGGCTCGCTGTGCGCTGTCCTTTACGGCCCTAGTTTCCACTTCGGTTATTCCGGAAGGAACTGCTATAAGCACATTAGGATGGAAGAGTCTTCTGCGTTTTGGTACGTGAGCGATTGCCTTGCGGATGAAGAATCTAAGCATTTGTTCTGTGATGTCAAAATCCGCTATCACTCCGTCCTTCATTGGTCTT
>CAZXAC010000329.1:0-2411 GCA_964638335.1 uncultured Lentisphaera sp.
AAGCAGGTATAGCGAACCTGTCCGAAAGCTTGCTTGAGACAGCGCTCACGAATATTAGCACCGCAACCCATAATAAAATTGTTTCAAACGCCATAATTAACTTTTCCTATTAGGCTATTCCCGTGTTTGTTTTGTATCGTGATCTTCGTGTTCTGCCTGCATAGTTTCTTCGTGATGCCCGCCTTTGCCAGCGATAGCGGTATGAATGCCCTCCACATAATGTATATATTGGACATACGCCTCAACATACTCCCGTCCAGTCTCAACGCTTTCATCTTTATGCTTTCTAGTCTCAATCGCACGATTAAACCGCTCTGTAACGCCTTCTGTTAAGTGGTGGGTCATTTTATCCGTTAATTCAGTAACCGAACCAGCATCGAACGCCTTATCCGCCTCTGCCACTATCGGCTCAACCTCTCCTGCTGGTTTTAAGCCCGTGAAAGAAGCGCCTTCACCAGCCCGATGAATACGGATAAGCGTCTCAAAGAATTTCTTCTCCGAGGCTTCTTTGTTTTGAGGATTCTTCGTCCTTTCAACCGTGGCCATTTGAAAGGCCGAACGAACTTCTGACTCAGCATCTTTTTTAACCCATTTCAAAATCGGCGTAACGTCGTTTTTCTCTAAAGCAACCTGCGCATCCTTGACTACCGGTCCGTCCATCGTGTCACAGTGGGCAAATACCTTACCCGGCATAAAAGTCATCGCCAAGAATAAGACCGAGATAAACACTGCACCATTGATTTTGCTCATATAATGCCTCCTTTTTCTTCGATCCGGACGGCTATCTTTAAGATTTCTGCTGCCTTAAATATCTCTGCCATCAAGAACCCCTTTTCTATTTTGCTTCAAGGTATTCTTTTAGAGCCTGCGCATTATTGTGTTTGTCGTCTTTTGCAGCATACAAAAGCGTTATGTTGCTTTCAGACTTTTTTGGAATTTGAGCGATAACATCTTTCTTTTTATCAAGCTCATTAAAATATCTGCGTTTAAACTCTTTCCATTTTGCCGGGTCATGGGCAAACCATTTTCGCAGATGGTCGCTTGGGGCAATATCTTTAAACCAAAGATCGATCTTTGCCTTTTCTTTGCTTATGCCTCTCGGCCACAGCCTATCAACAAGGATTCTGAAGCCATCAGCTTTCATAGGACTTTCATAAATTCTTTTTATTTTTATCATCTTCACTGGTTTTTAATCATAACTAAAAGCATCTTAAATTTCTGCATAGCCTTCAAAGCGTGCGGTTTGTTTGCAGGTATGATGATCATTTCGCCTTTTTTCACAATAGAAGGCTTACCGGAAATCTTAATTTCGGCCCGGCCATCCACAAGATAAACTAGCGCGTCAAACGGAGCCGTATGCTCGCTTAAACCCTGTCCTTTATCAAACGCAAATAGGGTAACGGTGCCAGTATCTTTCTTCACGATTTCCTGACTGACGATTGCGTCAGCCTGATACTTGAGTAGATCCGAAAGGACGAATGCTTTAGCTAATAATTTATTTACCTTCATTTTTCTCCCATTCTAAAACGATATTCTTATATATGGCGTGGATAAACTGGCGGTCAAAATCGTTAAACTCAACCAGCATAGCGGATTGTTCATCTTTGGTGAAATAATTCATCACCGGCAAAAAGAAATGCTTATCTTCTTTTTCAATATGCTTGGGATAAAACTTCACAAGGATACCCATATTCCCTACAATTACCTTGACCGAATCTTTTTCTCCAGCAAGATATTTATTTCTGGCCTCAACGAGCTTTTGGGTATTTTCTCTGCCGAGAGCGTGCTCTTTGACAAGCTCATCCATGATCCTTTTGTGCTCTGTGGACAACTGTTTTTTAGCCAAATCCCTGAATAGAATATCTTCTTCCTTGCCGTGGTGCAGGCGGTCGGCATAGGTCTTTATAAAATCAACCGCTGTCCGGATAAACTCCATATCAGGCGCAAGACCTTGCCCGATCTTTTGCACTTCCTTGCCCATAAGAGCGATCATCCGCTCTATAAGCCTGTGCTCAATCATTAAAGGGCCGACTGGTAACATGGCTTTCCTTTCATTTGATAAATCTACAAATGATTCAAATCATCCCTTTAAATTTGTGGATACTTTTCAATTCCGGCCTTTTAAACGCCTCCTGTCTTCCTCGATCAATTCCCTAATAATGGAAACTATCGAGTAATGTTTCTTCTGCTTCTGCAGCTGGAGCGATTTCTCTTTAAGATAAAAATATTGGTTTTCAGTAATTTCAATGGTAGTTTTTTTCATTTTTTTAGTCATAGAGTAACTCCCGTGGGCTTCGAAAGACGTTAAAAAACAATATTCCCATATTTACAGTTATTTGTTACCATTATACCATTCTTTTTAGTGTAATGCCATTTAAAAATAAAAAACCCGCCGGTTAAATTAACCGGAG
>CAZXAC010000330.1:0-2410 GCA_964638335.1 uncultured Lentisphaera sp.
GGCGAGATGAGATAGTTCGAGTTCCTCCAGCATGTCCTTCAATCTTTTTTCACGTTCGGTGGAACTTATTTCAAGCGTCTCAAGAATTGAAAGTATGTTTTCTCTTACCGTTAATTTTCTGAATATTGAAGGTTCCTGCGACAAATATCCCATTCCGAGTCTGGCGCGTTGATACATCGGGATATGAGTTACGTCGACATCTTGAAAAACAACTTTTCCGCTGTCGGGTCTGATCAAGCCCATTATCATATAAAAACTAGTAGTCTTTCCTGCTCCGTTAGGTCCGAGAAGCCCCACGACCTCCCCTGCTCCAACAAATATATTAACATCGTTCACTACTGTCCTTCCGTGATACGCCTTGAAGAGTCCTTCTGCTTTGACTATGGCATTTACAGGCTTGTCCTTGTGTTCCCTCATCACCTGTTCTCCCCTGATTTTTCTGGTTCCACATTTTGTGAGTCTTTTATGTTATCTGATTTGAGTTCCAATTGAACTCCATGTCTTACGCTGAACTTTTCGCTGTCTCTCCATATTGTTATTACTTCGCCTTTCAAGGAATCATCTCCTCTGTTTATAACCGGGTCTTGCGTCATAACTATCATCCCCGTCTTAACGTCATAGTCTGCATGTCCAGCTGTAGCCTTTTGAATGGGTTCAAGATTTTCAGGCGTTACTGTCAGCTTTCTGGTTATAACGACATCCTTTTCACAAACAATCTTTGATATCTGCTTGCCTGCGTCTTTATCAATGTTGGTGATGTTGGTTGTTTCGGATTTTTTTTCATTTTCCAGGAAGATCGTCATCTTCTCACATTCTATTATCATTTCCCTGTCATCGACCTTAACTTTTCCTATGAATATGGCTCTATTGTTTTCGACATCTATTTCCAGCGACTCCGATGTTATTACCGTTGGGACCTTTTCAGCTTTAGAATCCGACTCTTTTCTGGTTGTCCTAAAAAATGATATCCCCTGTTGTGCGTAAGCCGTGGAACACTCGATAAAAATTGCGGCAAGGATTCCTGCCGCGACAAGCGATTTAAAAATATAAGTTTTCATATTTATTTTTTCTCCTAATTTTTTTTATTTTCATCGGCTGCAGATTTGCTTTGCGAGGTCTCCAGATCTCCGATAAGGGTCACCTTCACTTCAGAAGAAACTTTTATCATCTTTTTCTGGATATGAGCTTCAAAACCAACTCCTTCAACTGTCATTGATTCTGACTTAAAGCTAACTTCTCTGTCGCCTTTAACTATTTTTGTTGCCCTATCATATATTCCGAATGGCGTTGTAACAAACGCCTTTACCTTATCCATGCTTCCGTCAAACCATTCGAGCCTCAAATCGTCAAGATAAGTCAAGACTCCAACAGTTTTAGCCTTGGCCCCGTAAATCATCATTTCCGGAACATCAGAGCTGTGTTCCCCATATTCCGGGTATCTAAAATTATCCAGCGTAACAGGCACGTCGTCTCCGCAATAAATTTTCACTGAAGCAAAGCACAATAATATTACAATCATCAGAATAGCAAAGCGTTCCATGTAATGGTAAAGACAACGCATTACTGCTCTTGTTTTTGGGCTTTTCCCCATTTCTTATTCCTTGTATTTTGCTATCGCTTTTTCCCACAAACCCTTTTCCATTAGTACAAGGTCTATAAGCTCTCTGGCGGCCCCTCGCCCGCCATCCGCGCCTGTACGAAAATCGCAAAATTCATCCATATATCTTGGGGCGTCGGCGGTTACTGCTGAAAATCCGCAAGCCTTCAAAATTGGAATATCTATGACATCATCCCCCAAATAAGCGCACTCAGAGGAGTTTAAAGACTGCTCTATTAAAAGTTCCTCGAAGGCCTTTTTTTTATCCTTCCGCCCCTCGTAAAAAAAATCGAGCTCAAGCTCCTTTGTCCTACGCCTGTTCGCCTCTGCGGCTCTTCCGGAAAGAATCCCGACCTTCAGTCCCATCCTGCGAGCCATCTTTATGCCATGTCCATCTCTGACATGGAAGAACTTGATCTCATCTTTTTCTCCATATCCCAGCAGGCCATCCGTAAGGACTCCATCAATATCAAATATTATAGTTTTAATTCTAAGAATTTTTTCTCTGAATTTCATGTATTTTGAGAACCTGTTTTAACACGGCTTCGGCCTCTTTGAATGAAAGTGAATTAGGACCATCGGAGAGGGCCTTGTCTGGATTGGGATGAACCTCCAAGAAAAGGCCATCTATCCCTACCGCGGCGGCGGCCCTAGCCAGGGGGGCTACAAATTCTCTGCGCCCTCCAGAAGCATTTCCCAATCCTCCGGGAGTCTGAACGGAATGGGTAGCATCGAAAACAACCGGGACTCCGATTGACCTCATTGACGGAAGAGATCTCATATCAACTACGAGATTGTTGTAGCCGAAGAATG
>CAZXAC010000331.1:0-2393 GCA_964638335.1 uncultured Lentisphaera sp.
GGTTGATTTTTTAAAGAATTTAAAAATAAGCCAAAACCGATCCGCACGCCACCCGCGGAGAAGTCAAGGCAGTAAAACCCCATAAGGAGGAAGGATAAATGTCTAAGTGCGGAATGAGAACAGAAGTTTACACAAGGGTCTGCGGATATCACAGACCTGTAAAAAATTGGAACAGAGGAAAGCAGGAGGAGTTTAAGGAAAGAAAGGTGTACGACCCGAACTCTTCAGCTAAGAAGTCCAAGGTGGCTTAAAACCCCAAACGAAAGCCCTGCCGGAATTCCTCTGAAAAATTCCAGCAGGGCTTTCTATTTGTCAAATGAATATAAGAGGCCTCGATAAATTTTCGCTCATAGATTATCCCGGAGGTATCGCGGCGATAATCTTCACGGCAAATTGTAATTTCAGATGCCCGTATTGTCACAATCCCCATCTCGTGCTGGAATCTTCAGCACAACCAAGAATAGCCGAAAAGACCGTACTCTCGTTTCTCGACTCCAGAGTCGGTAAGATAGATGCCGTAGTTATAAGTGGGGGAGAGCCAACTCTACAAAAAAATCTTCCCATATTCCTGGCTAAAGTCAAAGAGAGAGGTTTCCATGTGAAACTCGATAGCAACGGCTCAAGACCTGAAAAGCTTAAGGAACTTTTTGATTCAGGATTGTTGGATTCAGTCGCACTGGATTATAAGGCGCCCAGACGTAAATATGATCAGGTTGCAGCTTCAAAGGACTCCGACATCGGAGATAAGGTCGCAGAAAGCGTGAGGATATGCGTTGAAGCCGACAAGTTGATCGAATTAAGAACAACCGTACACAAAAGGTTTTTATCGTACGAAGATCTCACTGAAATGCGCGACGAACTCAATGAACTGGGCGCAAAGCTTTGGGTGCTCCAGCAGTTCCACCGGGCTGACATGATAAATCAATCCCTCGAAGACGAGGAAACTTACTCCGACGCTGAACTCGCGAATTTCGCGAGAAGTATTCCCAACACGAGAGCAAGAGGAGTGAAGGGAATATTTTTTGAATAAATTGCTTGCACAGGCACAGAACATGCTATACCCTTTAAAAAACAGGAGGAACCAAAATGGCTTCAAACGAAATAGGCGAAAAAATTTATTTTGAAGACAGTCAGTCCAAGGTTACAAACATAAGAATATCATGTATGAACGTGACTATTCCGGTGGAAAAAACCTACAGCGCGCAAATCAATATGAGAGTGGAAGATCTTTGCATAAGATTGTCATTATTGCTGTTCTCCATGTCTCTGTTGCTTTTTGTTCCAACGGTTCCAGCCCAGATAAGAATTCCTCTCGCTATTTTTCTTGGAATATTTTCCGCATCTTCCGCTTTTTGGCTATACATAATGCTGAAAGAGTACGCCGAGCTTGTGGTATCGGTCGACAACAGAAATCTGGTCTTGATGAAAACTAACATATTCTCGAGCAAAAATCTTCTAGGAATAAAAAAAGCCATAGATAACGCCATCATGGATGAACGCAAATTCCGCGAAATTGTGAAGGACCCGGATTCGGCGGCAAAATTGAACCCCTCAGAGACAGTTCGCCTGAAACTCATGCTCGAAGATTATGAAAGAATGAAAAAGCTCATGGATAAACCAGACGAAAAAGAGAAGTCGGCAGAAAAAAAGAAAAAATCCTGAGTTGCCAAATATAAACGACTAGGAAGAATGATTTTCTACTTGAGCGACGCATCTGTCTATCCTTGTGGCGCACTTGTCAGTTCCGAGAATTTTTATTACATCTTCTATGGAAGGTCCGCTTTTCGCGCCGGTCAAGACAAGCCTAAGAAGTTGATTCAATCCGCCTTTCTGGATTCCAGCGGACGATTCACTATCCCTTATGCAAGCCTCTACCGCTTGACTGTCAGCCCCGTTCAAAGTGGCAAGAGATAATCTGAATTTTGACAAAGCCTCTCCAGTTCCGGTTTTCGATAATAGCTTCTGAAGTTCTTTGGAGTTTACTTCGTAGGATTCGGAAAAGAAATATTTCCATTCATCTGCTTGTGTCAAAACTTTCGTTCTGGACTGCATTACTGTCGCTATTTTTGCGAAGTCTTCCTGAGTTGGACGGATCTCCTTCCAATCAACGGTGAATTCATAAGCCTTTTCTGCGAATTTCGCAGTCTGCATCTCGGAAATATAGCTACCATTCATGTTCATCAGCTTATGTATGTCGAATTTACCCGGAGAACTCTTTACCCGATCGAGAGAAAACGCAGAAATCATCTCATCTTTTGTCATCTTTTCCCTGTCATCTCCGGGCGACCATCCAAGGAGGGCAAGATAATTGAATAGCGCTTCTGGAAGGAATCCCTTATTCTTGAAATCTCCCACATAAGCATCACCGTCACGTTTGCTGTATGGCTTGCCCG
>CAZXAC010000332.1:0-2384 GCA_964638335.1 uncultured Lentisphaera sp.
CGCTCTCGCTCGTATACGAGAACGGGCTTTCCGATCCAGCAAAGGTGGCCGCCTTAAGCCGGTCGTTTCTTTCTAATTCAATCTTACCGCGATCACAATTTCCGACAAGATGGTCGTTACCAGAATATGGAATAAATCGCGCTTACGATTCCATCATATGCCAACGCCAATCTTTCTCAAGGGGGTCATTACTACAAAATAGCAAATCGCCCTCTCACGCTTTCATCATATAACAGCGTGAATCTTTCTCAAGGGGGTCGTTACTACAGAATAGTAATAATTATTTGGAGGGTTGTGGGGTGAGAAAAAAGAATTTACGGTCTGACACTAAACACAGTTAATTATCCCAATCAGACTTTATCTTGCCGTCAACTGTATCTAAAAATATCCTTACTGCTTTTTGTTTCTCTTCGGATAGCTCTTTAAAGCCAGATTCCTGTGCTATTTTTCTTACGCGATCCGTAAAAGTAGCTGGATCTACAAAATGTTTTATACTATCCAATGGTATTTTCCAGTGAACTCTGCCTACATAATCCGACATACCATGACTGGTTGATTTTCCGAGAAATGAAGATATAAAATCAATCAAACCAATATCCGTTTTTATTAGCTCGGCAACAAAAGCATCGACATCTTCCTTTTTTGTCCATCTTTCCCAGCTGTATAGGATGCCAGCAAGTTTCTTATGCTTTGCAAGTCGCCCATCTTTAGCCCAAGCCGATAATTTTTCGCAAGCTAGTTTTTCTAGCTTATCGAGATAATCTGCCGGTAATGTAAGCTCTTCATCTGGTCTCGGTTTATCTTTAAGTTTATAACGTCCGTGCTCCTGATCTTGGACGCTGACTTCATGAACAATCGTAAAAATACTCTGCTCTGCTTTCTTGAACGCTTCTTCTAGTATGCTGAACCGCTTAGCTCGATCATCTAACCGACGCAATAGTTGATGAGTTATACGTAATATTCTCAAGGGCGTATCAAAGCCAAAGAAGCCTATCTCGCCTTCTGGGAAAGTGTCCCCAAGGTTAATCAAAATGCTGATAATATTCCCCATATTCTCTTCCGGGATATCTTTCTTTGTATAATCCTCAAGCCGCTCAAGAAACCGAATAATTTTTCCTTGTTTAACAAGATTCTGCAAATCATCAGCAAAAGCACCGTCATTATTTGAATTGGATATAATCCGAAGAATTTCTTTCTGAGACAATTCGTTCTTAGGTAAAGACAGTCTAAAAAAAGTATCAAAAATATCCGGGCTACAAATGCGCCCGGCCTTTCGCCAATTGTCCAACCAGTCAGATCCGTAATTCATATTTCCAAGAATAGATTCTAATCGCGGAAATAAACGTTTCAAAAAGTCCTTCAGCTGTTCTTTGTCAACGTCCCCTACACAACCTAAAATATTCTCACATGCTTTCAGGTCTTCGTCTTTTTGAGCCTGACTCCCGCGATCCCGAGAAGCTCCAGCGAATAAATCTTTATTATCTCGTATCCCCGCATAAACATCTGGCAGAAATACTTGAAGCCCGGTGATGGCCATAAAGTCAATAGCGTTAACTTCTCCTCTTACCATTTCAAAACTCAAGCGCAGAGCGTTCACATATCTTGTCACATCTCGAATATTCTCAAAGAAATGCTTTAACCCACTGTGATAAATATTGCCCCAATAGACCTGATCCCATTGATCTTCCGGAATGTCTTTAATCAATTGATCGAGCTGACTAAAAAGCAATCGCTCAATCTCTTGCTTATCCGCCAAAGGAACCTCAAACGGAATCTGAACAATCTTCTCAAGATATTCCCTGCCAGAACCCTCCTGAACCTTTTTTAATGCGTTAATGACAACATTCTTATCAAAGGCGAGCAAGTATATCGTATTTGGAAAATCGCCTAACGACTTAATCAACTGGAAGATTTGCCGTATTTCGATATTGTTAAGGCGGTCTATATCATCAATGACAATAATAATTTTCGCCGATGCTTTCTTAAGAAGTTTGTTCAAGTCATTTTTTACTTCAGCTAATTCCTTTGATTTCAACACTCCCCAACCTTTACTGGCTTTCCCTACAAGTTGAAAAACTTTTGACAGAATAACAGCTGGGACACCGAATCCGGGCAGAGAAATCAACGCTAATGGCTCAAAGAATGAGGCGTATGCCTCAAGCTGTTCGCCAACCTTCTTTGCATCATCGGCAAAATCCGACTTCTTGAGACCCGCGGATAACTGTTTAAAAAATTGTGAGATTAGTTGATTTTGATCCGAATAATTCCAAGGATTAAATTTGATAACAACAGGCCGCTCTTTCTTTGGCTTATCCTTTGATATTGCGCCGATACGCTCCAATGACATATTAATAATGGAGGTCTTGCCAGAACCCCATGCGCCA
>CAZXAC010000333.1:0-2376 GCA_964638335.1 uncultured Lentisphaera sp.
AAACTTTTCCAGAAGACCTCGGCGTTCAAAAATTGAATAGGCATTTTGAAATACAGGATATGAGGCTCCTATCAATAAAAACAACTTTCGCGCATGAAGGGTCTTTTGTTGATGGAGTCGGGTACTCCATCAGACTGGACCAGCCAATAGCTCCTTGGCGTAAAGTGTATGCGGAAACAATTTGGCTGCAGAGCAAGGATGAATTCGAAAGAAGGGATATATTCCGAAGCGGGACAGGCTTCGAATGGAGATTGAACCGTGATGTGACCGTCGAAGCTGGCGTATCAATAGATCACCGCGGAGAAGATCCGGGCGTAAGCGCAGGAATCAAATGGGATGTGGATGATCACCTAAGCTTGGGGGGATCGTATAATTCATATACTCTAAACATGCCACCAAAGGCATTGTTGTATAAATACGAAGGACAGGAGGCGAAACTTTCAGCGAGATACAGGTTCAGTGAAGATCTGATCGCGGATGCTTCGTTTTCCAATGTGCGCATCTCGGACGGAAACAACAATCAAAATTATTTTTTGAGATTGGACAAGGGTATAACATCTAATGCTCGATGGAAGACAAGGGTCGCGACGGAAGGAAGCATCACTACAAACTCCAAATATAATGACAGGGGCTATTACGCGCCGAAATACGCGGGAGAATTATTTCTTGTTCCAATGGTGGAGCATATGTGGTACAGGAGATATGACTTCTCCGTTTTCGACAGATTGTATTTCGGAATAGGTTCTCATTGGGAGAAAAGCTATAGGATCGAAGAGGTGTGGTACATCAGATATGAACAGGAATGGCGACTCTCCGATGTATTATACTTCAAGGTTGGAGGACAGTACGGGAAAGAAAAATACGGCAATGACAATCCATATTCGTGGAACTTTTACAGCGAGATATATTATAATTTCTAGGATTTTATGAAAAAATCTTTTTACTTGATTTGTTTCTTTTTCGTAACGTTGGCGGCCAGCGCTTATGACGGCGCGTCAGCGGTGATCTCCGGATATGATAGCTCATATCTCGCATCGGGAGACAGAAATTTTGGCGCTGATTTTTCAAAGGAAAAATTTCTTGTCTTATGTTATCACGATATTCCGGTAAAGATCGTTGATGATGCAGATGAATACGCGGTCGAACTGGAGAATTTCGTTCTACAGATAGAATTTCTAAAAAGTGAAGGATTCAGTTTTATAAGTGCTGACGATGTCATCGCCGCATCTGAGGGCAGGGGACAACTGCCGGAGAAATCTGTCCTTCTAAGTTTCGACGACGCATATGAGAGTTTCTATATAAATGTCTTTCCTCTCTTGAAAATATACAAAATTCCGGCAATGCTCGCTGTGGTTTCAAGCTGGATTGAAGCTGGAGAACTGCCCGAATATAAAAAGAGATTCATGACATGGGAACAGATAAAGGAAGTCTCAGAAAGCGGTCTGGTAAATGTAGCAAGCCATAGCTTCAATATGCACAAGTCGGTCCAGACAAATCCTCTTGGGAGCACTGCGGCTATGTATGTGTCGAGAATTTATGATCCAAAGTCAAAGACGTACGAAGGTGGAGATGAATATTTAAAAAGGATATCAAAAGATATTCAAGATTCCTTCTCAATGCTTTCGGAAAAAGATTCCAAAGTTCCGATTTCGATAGTATGGCCTTATGGCAGATATAACGGAATAACTGTGAAAACCGCCAGTCAGGTTGGTTTTAAGATGATGTTCACATTGGATGCCGGACTCGGAAATATACAAAGGTTGCAGGCGATTCCCAGATTCATCATGATGGGTAATCCCCCCATAAAAGATTTCGCTAAAATGTTCAGAAAAAAATTCGTCAAATATCCAAGGGATAAAATTGTTCACCTGGATATAGACAGCGTTTACGACCCCGATCCGGAAAAGATAAGCCATAACATAGATTTACTGATAGAGAGAATTTATACGATAAAACCCCACGCTGTCTATCTCCAGGCCTTCTGTGACAGTAAAGGGGATGGCAATATAGAGTCTGTATATTTCCCGAACCGCGTGCTTCCAATGAAGGCCGACATATTTGGCAGAATCGCAAGATCTCTTTCAGTAAGAGGAATCGCCGTGTATGCTTGGATGCCAGTCCTAAGCATAAAGCTTCCTGATGAAAATAAGAACAAACAGCTGAGAGTTATGGAATTCCGAGATGCTGCTTTCAGACAATCTTCATCATGGTATGAAAGATTCTCTCCATTTTCGGAAGAGGCTTGCGTACTGATGGAGACACTTTACGAAGATCTTGCCGCGTATTGCAGTTTCGAGGGCGTTATATTTCAAGACGACGCATATCTTAACGACTTCGAAGATTTCCACCCCGATGCCATGAAGGCTTATCTCAACG
>CAZXAC010000334.1:0-2371 GCA_964638335.1 uncultured Lentisphaera sp.
AGGTTATTCTGTCAGGCCGGCGCATCAACGACGGTATGGGCAAGTATGTGGCAGAGAACTGCGTGAAAAACCTGATTGCGGCGGATAAGCCGGTAAGAGGCGCGAAAGTTGCTATTTTGGGATTTACCTTTAAGGAAAACTGCCCGGACACCCGTAACAGCAAGGTCTGGGATATTGTCAACGAGTTGAAAGAATACGTAATTAATCCTGTCATCTCCGACCCGGTTGCGGATGCTCCGGAGGCAAAGCGCATTTACGGCGTTGAGTTTGTGGAAATGAGCGAGATCAAGGACATGGACGCTATTGTACTTGCTGTTGCTCATGATGAGTTTAAGAGCTTTAGCAAGGCTGATATTGATAAGTTGTACGGAGCAGGTCAGAAGGTTCTGCTGGATGTCAAAGGCATCCTGAAACCGCAGGATTATTCGGACTACAGCTTCTAGAGACTGTAATAAGAGATTCGTTTTTCTCTCCTATGGAGGGTGTGGAGCTTTTCACGGGAGAGAAGGGCATAAGAAGAATAAAAGAAGAACACAAGAGGAGATTTTGGAGGAAGAAATAAATGGGCTATCAAAATGTTTGTTTTCCTGAAAATAGTACTTTTCTGGTAACCGGCGGCGCGGGATTTATCGGATCAAACCTGTGTGAAGCCATTTTGAAACTGGGCTACAAGGTTCGCTGTCTGGATGACCTGAGTACGGGCAAGCAGGCGAATGTTGATATGCTCATGGACAATCCGAATTACACCTTTATAAAAGGTGACATCAAAGACCTGGATACCTGTATGAAGGCCTGTGATGGCGTGGACTATGTTCTGAACCAAGCTGCATGGGGGTCTGTGCCGAGATCTATCGAGATGCCGCTGTTCTATTGCGCCAACAACATCATGGGCACACTGAATATGATGGAAGCGGCGCGGCAGAGCGGCGTGAAGAAGTTTGTATATGCGTCGTCCTCTTCCGTCTACGGTGATGAACCGAATCTTCCGAAGAAGGAAGGACGAGAAGGCAACCTGCTGTCTCCTTATGCTGTGTCTAAGATGTGCGATGAGGAGTGGGGCAAGCAGTACACACGGCATTATGGCCTTGATACCTACGGTCTCCGCTATTTTAATGTCTTCGGCTGCCGTCAGGATCCGAATGGAGCATATGCTGCTGTAATTCCGAAGTTTATTCGTCAGCTGCTCCATGGAGAAGTGCCGACCATTAATGGTGACGGCCGCCAAAGCAGGGACTTTACTTATATAGAGAACGTAATTGAAGCAAATTTGAAGGCATGCCTGGCATCCCATGAAGCCGCTGGCGAAGCCTTCAACATTGCCTATGGAGGACGTGAATATCTCCTCGATATCTACTACAGTCTGACTAAGGCACTCGGCGTTGACGTTGAACCAAACTTCGGACCAGATCGCGCTGGTGATATCAAACACAGTAATGCCGACATTAGCAAGGCAAAAGAGCTTCTGGGTTACGATCCCGATTGGAGCTTCGACCGTGGTATTGAGGCTGCAATTGAGTGGTATAAGGAGAATTTGTAATAAGCGGGAGAAGTGTTCCATGTATGTATTGATGGTTGTACCAAGCAATTTCCCAAATGGCGATGCAGGTGCTGTTAGAGACATGTCTTTTGCCAGTATCTTTCGTAATTTGGGTTATGATGTAATCTTGATTGGAGCTGGAAGAAAAGAAAAAGAAGGAGAAGTCAACGGAGTTCATTTCTACAGCGTATATCAGGAGGCACAGAATAAAATTGGCCATTTAAAGCGCTTTCTTGGCGCAAAATCCGCATATATGGCTTTCATAAATCAAACAATCAATCGTAATGGGTTGCCATCAGTAATCTACATTAATGATGTTTCACATCCTTTGATAGAGAAACTGCGGATACTTGCGCAAAAGAACAGCATCCCGATTCTTCATGACAGCACAGAATGGTATTCGCCTTGCGAATTTGCACATGGGAAATTAGATAAACAATATATTCTGAAAGATCAATTAAACCGAAGGATCATCAAGGAACCGATAAAGGTTATAGGCATTTCAAGTTATTTGACAGAATATTTTAAGAGCAGAGGACTTAAAGCTATCCGCATTCCAGTCATTATGGATATAGAGAGAACAAAAACATCTGTAAACGTGGGTCAAAAGATCAACCTGATATATGCTGGGAGTCCTGGAAATAAGGACTATCTGAAGGAGATCGTGCTTGGAATAGTTTTCTTATCGAAAGAAAACCAGAACAAGATGGAATTCCACATTCTTGGAGCAAGCGAAGAACAGATTAAGAATCGGACATGCTTACAGACTCTTCCGACTTGTATCAGAACGTATGGGCGAGTTCCTCGTGAGAAAGTGGAAGAGACAATGTTGCA
>CAZXAC010000335.1:0-2366 GCA_964638335.1 uncultured Lentisphaera sp.
TAGATGGCGAGACTTTTCCTTTCAACAAATTCAAGAGCATGGATGTTATTGAGAGCAGAAATGGTATCCTGAATTGCCAAATCAACCAAAGGACTTGTGGGTATGCCATTTTCGTTGCCAAATTTCCTTCGGGTTATCTGTATGATGGCGTAGCCTTTCTTTAAAAAACGAGTCTGAATAGCTCCTTTCAGAACAGCGCTTCTCAGATCTTCCGGAACGGCTTCTTCAAGCCCACCGTGACAAAAAACAATGGCGGCAACTGCTCCCTTACCAGGTGGTACACGATAAAACATCATGAACTCCCGGCCGTCAACGCTCTTATATTTCTTTTCGCAAACAGGTGATTTTGTCTCCGAAATTATTATTGGTTTTATTTCAGATGCATCAGAGTTAACATCGTCCCCTTGAGCCATTTTTTTTATTTCATTCCGATATTGAGTCATTTAAATCTCCCGAATTATACATTCTTGTTTGTGACCTGCCCCTCGAAAGCTGGACAGATTTGAATGGTGCTTGTCCTGATATGATATTACCAAAAGGAGGACAATCAAATGAGGAAGCGTTACAGCGAGGAGCAGATCGTTGGAGTTTTGAAGGAGTCTGGGGCTGGATTTCCTTTGCCGGAGATCTTGAGGAAGTACGGGACACATGAGAACACCTATCGGCGTTGGAAGTCGAAGTATGTAGGGATGGAGCTTGGAGAGGTCAGGAGGCTCAAGCACCTGGAGGATGAAAACCATCGTCTTAAGAAGATGCCTGCCAATCTTATGCTTGACATTGAGGCGCTGAAGGACATCAACTCAAAAAACTGGTCAGGCCCGTAGAGAAGCGTAAGGCGGCGGCCTGTGCCATGGAGAGGCATGAGTTGAGTCGCAAGCGGATCTGCGGGCTCATAGGGCTTTGTCGTAGCAGCTACTATTACAAGCGCATTCGGAGTGATGATGAAAAGTTAACGGAAGACCTCAGGGAAAATGCCTATCGAAGGAAGAGATTTGGGTACAGGCGTCTATCTCTTTGAACGCAATTCAGTATTACTTGTCCTTTTCTGATGTGGGGGTAGGGGCTGTGTTTTCCATAATCTGCTGGGAATCGATGTTTTCCTGAAGGTGTTGCAATTGTAATTTGGTTTTGGACTTTAGGGTGTGACTTCAGATGTATGAGGCATATTGAAGATTTTTTATGCTGTGCTATTATGTTGAGTCATTATTTCGTTTGGGAAACGTTTTATTTTTTGTTTCTCCATAATTTGAAGAAGGAAACCTGCATGAAGAAGATTTTTTTAGCAATACTGGCAATTGTTTTTTTGGGGTTGTTGGGATGGAAATTTTGGGGTGAGATTTTTTCGGATGCCAAGAAAAAAAATGAAGTGTCCGCTGTTTCCGTTGAAGTAAGTCCGGTCACCAAAGGTCACATAAGCGACAAGAGGTTGCTTAGCGGGGCTCTCCTTTCCGATGCAGATTTCGTGGTGTCTTCGAAAATATCTGGATGCGTGGAGAAGATATTCTTTGATGTCGGCGACGAAGTCAAAAATGACTCTATAATAGCTAAAATTGAAGAGGCGGAATATCTGATAGATCTCGAGATTGCGAAGGCCGAGTTTGATGTTGCGATGGCGAGGCAAGAGGAGTCAGCAAGCACACTCGAAGTGAAAAAGCGTGATATTGAGAGAGCCCAAAAGCTTTTCCAAAGAAGCGCAATGTCCGAGGCGGATCTCGACAAAGCTACCATGGAGTACAAGTCCAGCGAGGCAAAATATAAAGTTTCCCAGTCTGAGGTGAAACTCAAGGAGGCTTCATATGAATCTGCCAAGCTAAGGCACGGTTATACTTCGGTAAAGGCATCTTGGACCGGAGATGGCGTTAGGCATGTTGCGGAAAAATTCGTAGATGAAGGAGCGCTTCTATCTCCGAACAGTCCGATTTTGCGCTTAGTCCATCTCGATTCCATGAAAGTGCGTGTAAGCGTTATAGAGAAAAATATAGTTGGATTGAAGATAGGACAGAAAGCGAAGATATTGACAGATGCCCATAAAAACATGAGCTTTGAAGGGTCAATTGTAAGGATCTCTCCTGTGATTGTGGAAAAGTCCCGTCTTGGGGTTGTGGAAATCGCAGTCGATAACAAGGAGCATCTACTCAAACCTGGGATGTTCGCAGTGGTAGAACTTGAGTTCGGAAGCAATCCTAATGCGAGGCTTGTTCCCTTGCAGTCTTTGGCGCAAAGAGATGGGAAAACAGGTGTTTTCAGGGCTGATGCCAAGAGCGGAAAGGCTGTGTTCGTACCAGTCAAAACAGGAATAGAGAACGATGGAATGGTGGAGATTGTTGAACCCGATATTTCTGGCCAGGTGGTAACTCTGGGGCAGC
>CAZXAC010000336.1:0-2365 GCA_964638335.1 uncultured Lentisphaera sp.
TCTGGAGTAAGTTTACTCAGTTTCTAAGGTGTCCGATATTGGTGGAGGGGATCAAACCGCTACAAAATTTCATAATGCTCATAGAGTTTAATGATGTCCTTATGATTTATCCTGAACTGACTTCGTCTTTTTACTTTAGGATTCGCGCTAGTTGCATTCTCGAGTTTTATACCTGGATCATAAAATATTTTTCCAGCCTGCATTGATGTTAAAAATAATTCGAAGTTAGTGCCCTCACCTAGCTCGATACTTTTCCCAAATTTATATTCCTTTAAACCCGTCGAAGGGTTTTTTTGAGAAATACACGGAACATAAACTGCCTGCGCATGCTTTCTTTTCCAGTGATCAATAAGTTTTGCAAAGCTCCAACTCGCTGCGACACGATCATTTCTATCCAGTAATACAATGGCGCCTGTAGCTGCTGATATTGAAGAGCTGTGCTTATCAAATCCCACCAACTTCATTGTTAGCTTTGTCAAGCTATGGCTCTTGTCAACAATATGTTTGCCACCAAAATTGTACCTGTCATCGATTCCTGATTTGTCAGGATATCCATAATTTCTTATAAATTCAGTGGGGCCATTTTCGAAATATAATCCACCATTCGGCTCGGGTGTCATAAGTGTGGTCGGTTTTGCTCCGCTACACGGAAATTTTGTTACACCAAATTGTTTTACTTCCCATCCGAGAAAATCAGGCTCAGAAAAGCCATTTGGTGCTAGGTTGAGCAAAGCCTCAAGTGTGTATCCACCACCATTAGGTGCAAAATAATCGCTATATGTCAAATCTGAGTTGAGCTTTCTGCTAGAAATCCATCCGAGATTATGAATATTTAATAGCGTTTCGATTAGTGTTTGCTTCGTAGATTTGATTGAAATGCTTTTATCAATTTCTATCTCATCAAGAACGCTACCGACTTTCGTAACAGGCGTTTCTTTTAATTCGTTAGCCAAATTACTTTCGGGTGTTGCTAGATAAGCATAGACTTTCTTGCTTTGGCTAACCCCCAGTATCAACCAACGCCCCTCGCTTCTCCCTTGCTTATTGGGTTGCATCCATTTACTAATGTCTACTTTGGATCTAAGTAAAAATCCTGAAAGCCTGACCTCGGGATACTGAGGGTAATAAATTAACTTGGCGTGCGGAGCAGAAAATACATCACCATCGGCTGTTATCCATTCCAGATCCAAACTCGATTGAAATTTAACCTTTACCTCGGTATCTGCTTTCTTTTTTGATAACGAAATTGACGGCTCAACAGTACCGGTAGGTAAGAACGCAAGCTCAGTCAAATCTCCACCCAAGTAAGGTTGGTTTTTGCTGTTGTCGTTGGGAGATAGCTTTTTTACAAATAATCTGTTGACATCCATGTGCTTCATAATTTTTTTTAGGGTTCCCCAGTCAATTTCTTTTGATGCTTGAGAGTCGTAGGTTCCTAAATCTGCTTTTTCCATATGATTGCCTACTTCAAAGTTCTAATTTTGAATTCCAAATGCTTTCATGAAAAATGGATACGCTGCTTCATAAACCTGATCTACGTAATCATCTAACATCAAACCCAATATTTTTTCAATTTTTAGCGCCTCATCATGAGTGAAGAGCAAATTACCAGCCTTTTGAAAGACGATATCATGTGGTGTGTCGTCAGGATGAAACAAAAGCCCCTTCTCAAGCATTTCTGAAAACCAAGGTTTCATTTCAACAATCGCTCCACTTTTATTGTCAGGAATAGGAGATAAGTTCATATACATGCTCCTTCCATAGGTATGTTTTTTAGATCTTTTTGATTTTTCTTTCAATGCTTACTTGCTGAATTACATATGGCGTCATTAATCGAGCCACCTCTGTAATAACTGGGACTACAACACTATTCCCAAATTGACGATATGCCTGTGTATCACTAACCGGTATTTTAAATGAATCTGGATAACCCATTAACCGAGCACATTCACGCGGTGTTAATCGCCGTGGGCGCTTGCGCGAACCTTGCGAAACCAAAATCTCAGAGCCATCTTTGTAATAACGTGCAGACAAAGTTCGGGTAACGCTCTCACCCGTTACCAATCCGAAACCAAATCCATTACCTGCCGCACTATGTTTTTCTTTATAGGCTTGTAAGTAGGCCCACAAATTTTCAGTCAATGTGTATTTTGGATTTATCTTACCTTTATCACCAATTGTATAAGGCTCTTCAATTTTTTCATTTCCATCCTGCGTGTGCAGAATAGAAGATAAGCGTGGCCCATTGGACGGGAGCTTTAATTTATCCCACGAGAATTCATTTTTATCACGGAATCCAACAATCATAATTCTTTCGCGATGCTGCGGAGTAAAATGCTGGCCATCTATCACTTTGTAGTGCACC
>CAZXAC010000337.1:0-2360 GCA_964638335.1 uncultured Lentisphaera sp.
CTGCCAAGCCAATGGTTTGAAACCAAAAACATACATCTTTCGACGATACTTGATTTCAAAAATCTTTGTTCCGAGCTTGGATTTACCATCGAGAAAACAGTCCCTCTTGGTTACCGTTCACACTTTTTGGCTAGACTTTTGCCGAATATTTTCTCACCCACCTGCGTATTTGTCATATCGAAAAAATGAATCAGAAAAAGGACATCATAAATGAATCATGAATCAAAAACGATAGTTGTAACGGGAAGTTCCGGCTTCATAGGTTTCCACCTGTCTTCAAAGCTTTTGTCAGATGGTTTTAAAGTTGTAGGCATAGATAATTTCAACGATTACTACAATCCTGTGATCAAGGAAGCGAGATCTGCCATATTGAAAAAGAATCCGGGATACCGGGAGTTCCGTACGGACATAGAAGATTACGAATCTCTGAATAATATTTTCAAACAAAGCAAAGTGGATGCGATATGCCACCTTGCGGCGCAGGCAGGTGTTCGTTACTCTATCGTAAATCCTTTCGCGTACGAAAGGAGTAATCTTGCCGGATTCCTCAACATACTTGAAATAGCGCGTCATCTCGGAATAAAAAGGCTTGTTTACGCGTCAAGCTCAAGCGTATACGGCGGTTTGAAGAAACTTCCTTTCTCAGAAAGCGACAGTGTTGATGCACCAATAAGCCTATATGCCGCCACAAAGAAGTCGAATGAACTGATGGCTCATTGCTATTCGCATCTTTACGGAATTCAGACTGTGGGGTTGCGTTTCTTCACAGTATACGGTCCTTGGGGCAGACCGGATATGGCGATGTGGCTATTTGCGGAAGCCATACAAAAGGGCGAAAAGATAAAAGTATTCAACAACGGAAAAATGAAGAGGGATTTTACTTTCGTTGATGATATTGTCCAAGGGACTCGTTCTGCGATTTTCGCAGAAGGTCTTGATAAATTCGAAGTGTTTAATCTTGGGAATCATCGCTCTGAGAACCTTCTCGACATGATAGAAATCATGGAGAGGGAAATGGGCAAAAAGGCAAAAAAGGAATTTCTTCCAATGCAACCCGGCGACATACCCGAGTCATTTGCCGACATTGAGAAAGCTCAAAGGAAACTTTCATTCAAACCGAGCACCCCCATCTCTTCGGGAATTCCACAATTTATAGAATGGTTCAAGTCGCATCCCGACATTATCAACGCGGTAGCGGCAACTCGCAAGGAATGAAAAAATCCATCTTTAAGGCTGTCATCTTTGATATGGACGGTACCCTTACCGTGCCAACGATTGATTTTGAGAAAATGCGCAAGGAAATAGGATGCGAGCACGAAGATATTATTGATGGAATAAATTCCCTTGAGCCCGAAGAACGGGAAAGAGCTTGGAGAATTGTAGAGCAGCACGAAAGAGAAGCGATGAAAAAATTGCGATTGAATGAAGGTGTCTGCGAACTTCTGAAAAAACTTGAAATGGGAAATATAAGGAAGGGTGTTCTGACGCGAAACTCAAAAGCCTCTTATGATGAATTCGTTAAAGTGACAAATTTCACTTTTGATATTGCTTTAGACAGATCTTTCCCGTTTCTAAAACCTCATCCTGCGGCTGTAATCCATATGCTAACACAATGGGGAATAAGCCCATCTGATTCGCTTGTTGTCGGCGATTATATTCATGATATCCAGTGCGGACTCGCCGCCGGCGCCTTCACATGCCTTGTCCTTAACGAACGCAATCAGTCTTATAGCAAGCTGGCGAATTTCGCGGTCTCAAATTTCTTCGAACTTGAGAACATAATTTTCGCCTGAGAACAAAAAGGAGAATATCAATGACACTGTGCCCAATCGCTTTGATGGTAGGATGCAAGAAGTGTCCGTTATTGAAAGTCTGCCCTTTGAAAGGGCTCATAGGAGATTATAAGAAGCCAACGAAGTAGTCGAAAACAAGTCCAAGAATATTGCTTCGTTCGGATTTCAAACCACGTTTTTTCTTGCTACCTTTCTGAAATGGTATCCGTATATTGCGAGGGTTATCGCAAGAGGGAAGAATCTTGGGCGTTTGAATTGCGTCCAGATTACAAGTTTCCAGTAATGAAGACGGTCTCTGCTCAAGACCCCAAGTAGCAGTATTGATTTTAAGAACGCCATAAAGTGCGAAAATCGCAAAGGAGTTTTTACCTTTGGAGCCTTGTATTCCCTCAGGAAAGTTCTAACTCTCCTGTAATAATTTCGCGGTGAATATATTTCATCAAGAATCTTCTTGTATCCTGTGTTCAAGTCTTCTAGGGACATTTTGTTTGGGATTATGTTGGTCGTTCCGTCGACGTTGTCTCCCGTGCTGAAGCCCATTAAACGACCTTCCTGTTCGATGCGTTT
>CAZXAC010000338.1:0-2354 GCA_964638335.1 uncultured Lentisphaera sp.
CAAAGTTCCTGAATTCACGTTCCACGGTGTTGGATGGCTTGCCGCCCTGTATGCGAGCGCTTGTTGTCCTCTAGACATTATGTCAGAACTGCGCGCCGGGCAGTAAACCTTGTAGTCAACTGAGTAACTTGCGTTTGCCAGATAGAGACCCTTTAGGTTGTTTGCGCACTGAGTTCTGCGTCCGACCTCCTTTACTTTAGCCAAGGCTGGCAGTAACATTACAATAAGAAGGGAAATTATTCCTATTACAACTAGAAGTTCCACTAACGTGAATTGCGAAAATAGAAGGACGCTTTTTCCTGCATCTGGGTCTTGAACTTTTGGTTTTTCAGGCCTCAACAACAACCTCGCATGGTCACTCATTTTTTCTCCTTTTTTTGCGTGACGCGCACAAAATAAAACTGCCGGCAGTCATCCTTTTGCGAAAGACTGTCGGCAGTTTTAAGGCTGTCGTTTTAGTCCCTTGCGCGGAGACCGCCCGAACAATATTCCCTTTGCCGAGGTCTGGCTTTTGGTCATTTGGTGGTTGCTTGATTTTATGATTTGGCGATTTCGGTTCAGTCCCAAATCCTCAAGCAGCCGCCAAGTCCAATTTACAGTGGCGCGACCGCCTCCGACTTTCACGGAGTTCCCAGAAAGAAAATCTCGCTCAATCTAATGTAGGGGAGAAAAAAATCAAACAAAATTACGATAAAAGAATTTTTGAATTTTGTGTTCATTTAAGGATTGAAAGGATTTTTTTGTGCGAAAATCGGTCAAAATACTTAATCAATCGCATTTTTTTTGCAATAATCAAAAAAACTAAAAAATTTTTTTTTCTTAAGGCTTGAATTGCAATGAAACTGGATTATTTTTCGCCTTGTTAAAAGATTCACTTTATGCGTCTGCGGATTTTTTTTAAGTCGTTAAACATTTCACAAAGGAGCGAAGAATGGCGAAGATCATGGTTGTTGACGATGATCCGGATGTTGTTGAAGCATGCGGCCTGATTCTTAAGAAGGCGGGTCACGAGGTTTCATCTGCGTCAAATCGTAAGGAAGGGCTGGCTAAGATCAAGGCTTCGAAGCCGGAGCTTCTGATTCTGGACGTGATGATGGAGGAGCCTGATGATGGTATTCGCATGGCTCGCGAGTTGAGGAACTTGAAGCAGGACTTTCCAATTTTGATGCTTACCAGCATTTCAAAAGTTCTCGGAATGGATTTTTCGAAAGACAATGAAATGATTCCGGTGAATGAATTTGTTGAGAAGCCCGTGGAGCCGGATGCTCTTGTGAAGAAGGTTGAACAGCTTTTGAAGAAGGGAGGAAAGAAATAATGTTACAGACAGACCGAGATAAGATGCGCAACGAGATAGTCGCGCTGGTTGAGAAATACGGGCGTAACAGAAGTTCTCTGATACCCATTCTGCAAGATGTTCAGAAGAATTACTCCTGTATTTCCGAGTACGCCATGCAGGTTGTGGCCGACCTTTTGGGAATACACCCTGTGGAGGTTTACGGAGTGGTTTCTTTTTACAGTTTTCTTGATCACAAGCCGCGTGGGCGTTTTATGGTGCGCCTTTGCCGCTCTCTCTCTTGTGATTTTGCCGACAAGGATGCTATTGCGCGTCAGCTTGAGAACGAGCTTGGCATAAAGTTTGGTTCGACCACCGAAGATGGCAAGTTCAGTCTTGAGTGGACGAATTGTCTTGGAATGTGTGACCAAGGTCCGGCTATGATGGTGAACGACCAGATATATGTGAAGCTTACTCCTGAGAAAGCTCACGATATAATTGAAGGTTGTAAAAAGGTTTTCGGTCCTCATGCCATGGAAAAGCTCCAGGCGTTGAAGTCGAATGTTCAGGAATCGAAGGCTGAACTTTCCTTCGGGAAAGTCGATGCGGACAAGGTTCTCAAGAAATCTTTGTCGATGAAACGAGCGGAAATAATAGATGAGATTGTCAGTTCGGGGTTGAAGGGTCGCGGGGGAGCTGGATTTCCTACTGGCATAAAGTGGAATCTTACGGCTTCTGCGAAGTCCGACAGCAAGTTTGTAGTGTGCAACGCCGATGAGGGTGAACCTGGAACCTTCAAGGACAGGATGTTGATGACATCTTATCCGGATCTGCTTTTTGCCGGTATGACTATAGCCGGATATGCAGTGGGGGCAAAAAAGGGATATTTGTATCTAAGAGGTGAATACACCTACGTGAGGGACATTCTTGAAAAGGTTCTTGAATCTAGGCGCAAGAACAAACTTCTTGGGAAAAAGATTTCAGGAAACGATTTTGAATTTGATATTGAAATAAGAATGGGAGCCGGAGCTTACATTTGCGGAGAGGAAACCGCTCTGATCGAATCCATAGAGGGCTTCAG
>CAZXAC010000339.1:0-2354 GCA_964638335.1 uncultured Lentisphaera sp.
GGCATATCAGGGATATGCCAGAGGAATAAATTTGGAATTCGTCAAGAAATTGAACTCCTTCGCCACGCTTGGAGTCAAGCCGGACATTACTTTCGTCCTGGATCTACCACCGGAAGAAATAGAGAAAAGAGGCAGCAAAAGACAGGAGACGCTATTCGTAGAAGATAGGATAGAATCGGAGAAGATAGAGTTTCATGGAAGAGTTAGAGACGCATTTCTCAAAATATCAGCCGAAGAACCTGACCGCGTGAAAGTCATTCCGGCTCTTCAGGAAATAGAAACCATACATAAGCAGATAACGGAGATGCTGGAAAATGCCTTTAAAGGAATTTGAAGAGGAATTTGGACTTGCGGCAAGAGCCGTAAGAAACGCCGTGGCAAACGGGAAAACCGCCCACGCTTATCTCCTTCACTGCGACGATTCGAATCTAGCCGACGGTTTTTCAAAGGCCCTCGCTCAGCTACTCGCATGCAGGAATCGCGCTGACGATGGCGATGCGTGCGGAAGATGCGATGATTGCAAGCGTATCGGACAGGATACATATCCAGACCTCTTCACGATAGTTCCCACATCGAAGTCTAGAAAAATAAAGGTCGGAAAGGATGATTCCGATCATGACTCCATAAGATGGTTTCAGTCTCTGTTCTACTTTACCGCGGCATGCGATTCTGGAATAAAGATCGGCGTCATAAAAGATGCCGATTGCATGATGCCTCAGGCTCAGAACGCGTTTCTTAAAACCCTTGAGGAGCCACCGGCGAATTCATATTTCATAATCTGCACTGCGAATCCCTCCGAACTCCTTCCCACATTCCGTTCAAGGTGCCAGAGGCTTACTCTTTTGCGAAATTCGCAAAACTACAGCTTCGATGAGAGTGATGAGCTCCTGTCGCTTTTGAATCTAATCTCATCATCTTCAGGCAGGCTGAGCGATGCCGAAAGCTGCAGCGTAGGAATGATTTCATTGTTTGGCTCCCTCAAGCAGAAGGCCGAAACAAAAGTTTCCACGGAATAGGAATCAATATTGGAGAATTCAAAAGGGCTTGAATCCGGAGCGAGGGAGAGCCTGGAAGACCGCCTCGACGCCGCTATTCGGGCTGAATACATCCAGTTTAGAGAGACCTTCATAAGTCTTATACATTCATATTTTGCCGAAATCTATCAGCTTTCAATAGGCGTAAAAAATCAGGATCTCCCTCTTCCAAGTCTGGTGAAGGGAGGCTTCGTCCCAGACGAAAAGACCGCATACGGAAATCTCCGCAAAGCGGAATCCTTCCTTAACACCATGAAACTCAATGTGGATGAAAGCCTCGCGATAAGGGCGTTCTGCTACTCAATGGTATTCAAATGATAGCATTGATACAGCGGGTCTCATCTGCATCGGTCGCAATATCCGGACACGAACATTCCCGAATCGCCGCAGGCATGCTCATCTTGCTTGGTATAGGCAATGATGACGATGAATCCGATGTCGCATTACTATCCGACAAGTGTGCCAATTTGAGAATATTCGATGACAAGGATGGCAAGATGAATCTTCCTCTGTTCGATGTAAAAGGAGAAATGCTGATAGTTTCTCAATTTACTCTTCTGGCCGACGCAAGGAGAGGGAGACGCCCGAGTTACAGCAATGCCGCTCCTCCTTCAGCCGCCATTCCTCTTTATGAAAAATTCATCTCAGCATGTATCGAGAAAAATATCGCGGTTAAAACCGGAGTTTTCGGCGCGGAAATGAAAATATCCCTGGTCAATGAAGGTCCAGTCACGATAATCCTCGACAGCAAGGCGCTGAAAAGCTGACAAAATCAGAAAAGATATTATCTCACAAAGTCACAAGGTCGCAAAGAGATAAAAAAGAAAAGCTTTGGGGAAAGAGTCAGACAAAAGAAACTTTCCCAAAAGGTATTGTCTCTGCCCGAGAAAGCTGCGAAGAGAAAAATAAACTTGATGACTTTCTCCGTGCCATCATGTTTTCTTCTTGCATGGAATAGCCTTCGTGGCTTTGCGGCTTTGTGCGAGAATAATGGATTAGAATCTTAAACAGAAGCTTCAGCGAACTGTCTGTCCAGGTGCTAGCTGATCCTTGTCGATAGTTTTTGATTTTTCCGCATATTCAGTATGGTCCAAATTTGTTTTTGAGAAGCAGTACGGAATTATGTCGCGGTTTTTTTAGTAGTAACTTCCTTGTCATTAATTCTTTGCATTAAAGTCCAGTTGACTGGACTGGGTGGATTCAAGTCTGAACTGCAAAACCCCTTTAATGAAACTCTAGCGAAGCCAGCAAGGGCGCAAAGCTAACCTACATTTTGCGTTTGACCAGTGCGGCTTAGATGCGAGAAATCAAGGCGATGGT
>CAZXAC010000340.1:0-2263 GCA_964638335.1 uncultured Lentisphaera sp.
AATCGCAGTCCTTCATGCACCACCGCAACCTGTTTTATACAGCCGTCACCCGGGCTAAACAAACCGCCGTCATCATCGGGGACCGCTGGGGCATCCGCAACTGCGCCGAGCGCGCATTTTCCGACAAACGAAATACATTTTTGAGTCTGGACAGGTTCTGAACCGCAAAAACGAAAGAGGATAACAAACAATGGACAAATTGATAAAATTTCTTTTAAAGCTCTACGCCGACCGATTCTTCGGATGTGTTATAATCAAGTTCGAAAACGGCAAGGCGACGCACATAGAGTTGAATTCGTCGCAGAAGTGGCAGTATAAGGATTTGCCGGATATGTAAAATGCCTTTTTCATTAAAACGTGCCTAGGAGTCCCCTTAAATAAAATGGTTGATGAAAGAATCTCAAATTTGTTGAATATTCAAGGCAATGCCAGCACAATTGGCACTAATTGTAAAAGGGGGAGTTTTATATGGACCTTCAAGTCGTTGTTTTCCGGGCTTGACGAAACCACACGCAACACTATACTACAGTATAGTTGTCATGGGGTGCGTTTTATCAAATGATTTTTATAAAGGGAGACAGTCATGATTCAAGATGTTCTTTCAATAACAGGTGAATACGCAGATTTGTGGGATTATTTGAAGTCTTTAAGTCACGCACTTGAAAGGGCAAATGCCACCAAAAACCAAAGTGTCGAGCTCTGCGATTTAGACTATGAACGACTTATTGAATTAGCTGATTTCTTTGAGGATTCTTGCGTCCCGAAAACAATCGATAGATTGGATTCACCCGAGTCTTTGATAAGTCTTTTATCAGAAAAAACCAGTTCTCATTTCACTTCAAGCATAATAGATTTCAAAGATCGCTTGAAAGAGAATTCTGAGTTTAAATCATGGTTGCAAAATTCAAAAGTTGGCTTTGAGAAAAAAGCTTCCCGTCTTACAGAAACATTGCGAGAATGGGGCAAGGAATCCAAGAGGGAGCATTTTCCTGCCGCTGTTCCAGAAAAAGAATTCAGAATATTTTATGAAGTATTAACCGATCTTATGAACGATGCACAGATCAAAATGTATCAGTAAGGACAACTACCAATGAATTCTACAGTAGATGAATCCAATGTCGTTTATACTAAATCCCTTTCTTTGATTGAAAAGACAAAAACAAAGATCGGTCAAAATATCGATCAGCAGTTTTTTGCCACACCATCTTCAGAGATTTCTCTAAAAATACTTACCAATATTTTGAACGAGATAAGTGATCCTGATGTTCTTAAACCTGTGGCGCCCCATTCACTATATAAATTTCTAATTAGACTTCAGGATTTTGTCCAAGATATTGAATTGTCCACAAGCGCTCATATTGCATGGCCAATTGTTGCTTACTGGGATAATATCTGGTTTTCATTTTTAGGGAAAGATAATGTTCATGTGTTTTATTCTCTCACAAGAGAACATAACTATTCTATATCACAATATTCTCAGAGACTTAAATTGTATTTGAAAAACATAATGTGCCAGGAAGACATTGACCGGATAGTATGTGATGATATTTATTGTTTAAGCTTGGCTTCAATAGAAGACGATAATATTCCACTTTATGCAAACATTGCACATGAATTTGGCCACGCCTTGTTCAACAATCGTAGACTCCAAATTGAAACCATTCTAATTAAACATTTTGCAACGATTATATTTTCAATTTCCAATGAACTCAAGCAGGATGAAACTGTTCGATTAAAAATAATCAAGCGAATCCATCATATCCTCCTTCGATTAGCAAGTGAGCTTTTGTCTGATTTGATTGGTGCTCTTTTTGCTGGTCCAGCTTTCTACCTATCTCTTTACGAAATGGGTTGGGGTGGAAGCAAGCATCTATGGAGTGTAAAATTAAGCCCAAACGATGAGAATATACGTTCACATCCAGGATTTAACTTTAGACTGGGCTGTATAAGAAATATTATTGATATGAAAGATTTTTTTCAGAATCTGAGAGATGAAATTAAAAGATTGAATATGGAACATCTTTACAGCGCTCTCGACTTCATAGATGATATTCCCGAGGGAACAGAAGAAGACAGAGTAAAAATTCATCCTGAACTAGATAAGGAAAGTCAGATTATACAGCCATTACTAAACAAATATCTTCATGAAATAAAGAGGGAATACGAATTATTCCTTAAGGAATACGACGAAATAATTAGAAGGGAGTATGCTCCAATAATAGAAATGACAAGTGTTAATCCACACAATGTTGCAGAATTAATG
>CAZXAC010000341.1:0-2255 GCA_964638335.1 uncultured Lentisphaera sp.
CATCCTAAACATATGCTATACCATAGGAATAGTTTCTACAATAAATCCAATATGTTCGCAAAATATCTCCGACGTTGACATCTACGTAATGATCGGGGCGGCTTTGATACTTTATCCAATCATGTGGACGGGGAAGGTAATAACGAGGTATGAAGGTCTTTTTATGGTGCTGGCTTACGTCGCGTACACGATTTATCTCTGGCCTAAATAAAAAAATACGATTTGGAAATAATTTGTAATGGATGTGAATATTTTGGGTGATTTGATTGAAAATTGCGATACTGAAAAAGGACTATTCTGAAAATGGTGGAGGGGCGGAGCGATATGCCAGGCAAGTATGCCGTGCTTTAGCGAAACGCAAACACGATGTCTTTGTCTATTCGCAGACTTTTTCAGAATCCTGTCCCGATGGAATAAATCATGTCAAAGTTTCCAAAAACAATTTTGCAGGATGCAGCGCCACTGCCGCTTTTCATAATAGTGTACAAAAAGTATTGAGGCGTTGCGATTATGATATTGTTTATGCTTTGTCTCGTACATATCCTTCCGATTTTTACCGAGTAACCGAATCATTGCATTGCGAATGGATGAAGATACGCTATCCTCGTTATCAGCTATACAATCCTCGTCATATGGGAATACTTAATTTAGAGAGGAAAATTTTTAATCCCCAAAACAGTGGTATTATAATCTGCAACTCGGAACTTACTCGTAGGCAGGTTATTTTGAATTTCTCCTTTCCAGAAGAGCGGATAAAAGTCGTCAGAAACGGAGTTGATCATCAAGAGTTTATGCCTGCGAACGAGTTTGAAAAGGGTGAAATCCGAAAACGGCTCGAACTTCCAGAAGATAAGTTTATAGTCTTCTTTGCCGCATCGGATTTCAGAATAAAGGGTCTAGCTAATGCATTAAAAGCGGTCTCAATGCTTCCCGCCCCGATAAAGAGCAAAACATTACTGCTTATTGCTGGTGGAGGGAGTGTTTGCGAATATCGCAGGCTTGCTGACTCCTTGAAAGTTTCAGGAAATCTGTTTTTCGCAGGTAGAATAGCAAAAGTCAGAGATTACTACGTATCTTCTGACATTCTTATTCATCCCACGCTTTATGAACCTTTCGCGAATGTGTGTCTTGAGGCTTTAGCCTGCGGGCTACCAGTACTCACTACAAGGACAAATGGGGCTTCTGAACTTATCAAGGAAGGGGAAAATGGATTTACGGTGACCTCCGCTTCCGATGAGGATGAAATGGCGGGGCTGCTTGCGAAATTCGCAGAACTAAGTTCTGATGCCAGAGCGAAATTCTCTATAAGAGCGCTAGAATCAGTCGCCCATCTCAACTGGGATCTGCATATTGACAATTTGCTTCAACTTTTTTCCTTGAAGTAAAAGTTCATAAGCTTAGTAAATTTGTTTTAATTTAGATATAAATCAGGAGGGCAGCTCTAACGATGAAAAAGTATGATGTCGCGGCATACATTTGGCCTTCTTATCACTATGAACCAAGGATGGAAATGTTCTGGCCTGAAAAAGACGGAGAATGGTACACGGTCCGGCGTGGAACTCCACGTTTTCCCGGTCATGACATGCCAAGAATTCCACTTCTTGGGTATCAGGATGAGGCAGATCCGACCGTAATGCGCCAACACGTGGAATTGGCGCGGGAACATGGCATCAACGTTTTCATCATGGATTGGTACTGGTATGATAATGCTCCTTGTTTTGAACGACAGCTTAATGATGGATTGATTCCCGCGCTAAAGGGTACTGATACGAAATTTTACCTTATGTGGGCTAACCACGACGCTACGAGCCTTTGGGATATGCATGTGGATGAGCAGAAGCCGTTATGGACTGGACAGGTCAGCCGCAAAGATCTTGAACCCATGTTTGACAGGATAATCGAAAAATATCTTAAACTTGATTGTTACTACCGCATAGATGGCAAACCGGTTTTCTCAATATTTGCGATTGCCAATCTTATATCCGGACTCGGTGGGCTCGAAAATACAAGAGATGCTTTTGAGTGGATGAGAAACCGTTGTGTGGAGAAAGGCTTGCCGGGACTTCATATCCAGGCAATAGCCAAGAAGGGGCGTGGCGGAGTTGAGGCAGGAGCTGAAATGAAAGAGGGAACTGAAAACCAGACAATCAAAACTCTTTGCTTCGACAGCGCCACCAGCTATCAATTTAATATGACCGCAGGAGGCAAAGGAGAATATGTCACGTGGGCTGATAAGGCAATGTCCTTTGCAGAGC
>CAZXAC010000342.1:0-2235 GCA_964638335.1 uncultured Lentisphaera sp.
TAATGTCATGGTTTCCATTTATAATTATGGTCGCATTGCTTTTCTCGACGATGATCGTTGGAGTTATTACACCCAGAATATCGATAAATGGGCGAGCAAGCTTGCTCCCGGTCGGATTCGCCGCGGAGAAAACAATCTCTCTAACGGTAGTCCACGAAGAAGAGGTCTGATCTCATATCCTATCATATTCCCGCGCGCAATGGCGAGGGATATTGTGTATATGAAGGGCAAGTCTTTGGGTGAAGGAGCGGAAAGTCCACAGATTCCCGGACGTTGGAAATCTCCGGGAGTGGATCATCTTGCTCTCTACGTACAGGCCCGCTTTCTGATGGACGCCGATCAGGACATCAACCAAGTACTCGATGAATACTACCAGCTATTCTACGGACCTGCCGCCGCTGAAATGAAGACGGCACTCACGTATGCCGAAGAAAACATGGCAACAAAAGACAAGAGCAGGGCCGGTGGCAAGACTGATGCGGGCAACGTCCCGCTTGAGGTGAAACTCAAACTGCGAGAGCTCCTAAATCAGGCCCGCACAAAAGCCGGAAACAGTATCTACGGACAAAGGATTGCAAAGATCATCGGAGAACTGAAATCGGCCGATGAAGTGCGCGCTGATGATGCTTTAGCAAAACAAATCATGGCTGAGCGCGCCAGCAAGGCGCCGGTCGCAGTGGCAGTGGATGGAGCTGATCTTTCAAAGGCTGATGAATATTCCCTGGTTGACATGCGCAGCGGCAAACCTGCTAAACACCCCACTAAATTTCGTGTGGGCTGGGACAATGATGCCTTAGTAATGGAGATTGTCTGCTATGAACCCGACATGAAAAACCTCCTAATCACCGACCCAGTGTATGATGGTGACTATGTAGCGGTGGCGCTGGAGACAACCTTGCATAGCTTCTATCTGTTGCACATCGGACCAGACGGGCTTGTCCTCGATGGAAATCCAAGTACTGGAGAATGGGCTTCCCTCGCGCAGGTTGAGACAAGCAAAGATGATAAGTCTTGGACGCTTAAACTGCGTATTCCGGTTGTGGATGCCGAGGAGGCCGATGCTGATCCAAATCACCGTGTTGCCGGTCTAAAACCAACGGCTGAAAATCCATGGTTCTTCATGGTCGGACGTTCTCGTTTGCGCGGTTCGGAGAGAGAAACAACCTCTTTCAACAAGATTGAGGATAAAAAGGGCTGGCGCAGTCTAAAATCCTACGGAAAGTTGCAGGTCAAATAAATTTAGGGAACCATTAACCTTTGGAGATAACTAAAGATGAAAAAGAGAATATCAGTTAACATAGCGAAAGGTCTTAAGTCAAGCATTTTGAGTTTTGCGCTGCTCTTGTCGCTTTGCCTGTCAACTGCGCTAATGGCTGGAGAGGTAACAATTGCTGTTACAGGAGATGTTAACGTGGCAAGCGCCAAGGAGGCTTCAAATCTGATTCTTTCCCAAAATCCTCTTGATGCCGTTTTGATTGCCGGCGACACATCTAATTCCGGCAAGAGCACTCTGGAACATTACCGAAGCATATATAAGGACACGTATGATCGTTTCATGGGCAAAATATTCCCCTGCCCGGGTAATCACGATAATTACAAGGATCAGGAGCCACCGTTCAGCGGGTATAAGGAATTTTGGGGAGAAAAGGCGCATTCTCCGGAAATGTACTATAGTTTTGACTTGGGCGGCTGGCATATAATCAGTCTCAATAGCGAAAGTTTCAGGGAAGGTAAAGACGAGGAGGGATTCAAAAAACAACTTGAATGGCTGAAAAAAGATCTTGCCGCCAATTCAGGAAAACCGATTATCGCATATTGGCATAGACCGGTGTTTTCAGCTGGAAAACACGGAGGAGACAGGCAATCTAAGCCTCTTTGGGATGCGTTGTTTGCAAATGGTCCCGCCTTAGTTTTCAACGGACATAATCACATTTACGAGCGTTTCCCTCCAATGGATTCGGAAGGTAAACAAGTTGAGGAGAACAAAGGGATAACATCTTTCGGAATTGGACCCGGCGGACATTTTAAAATTCGTGGAAAACCTGTGAAAGAAGTTGAGAAGAGCAAGGATGCTCAGTCGCCAACAACAGACCCAAAGCTAGTTCAAGCTAGCGCGGGAAAAGAGAAAAAAACTGAAGATACCGGAGATATGGAAGATGACGAAGACGAAGATCCTGGCAAGAAAAGCAAAAAAGGGGATAAGCGTTCTCGCCCTCGTACGCCTCCTCCTACAGC
>CAZXAC010000343.1:0-2228 GCA_964638335.1 uncultured Lentisphaera sp.
ACGATATCTATATCGCCCTTCAATCAATTTACCAAAACATCCCTCAAAATATCTCTTGTCTTTCCTAACTCCTTGAATGCAAGTCAGTATTAGTCTTTTTTCTCTCTATTTATGTCAAGCCACCTGCGATGAGCCCACATCCATTGTTCAGGATATCGCCTTATCACTTTTTCCGTCTCATAGGTGATCTTCTGCATCAGATTTTTTATGTCTTCTTCCTTGCTTCCGCTTGGCTCAACAGTAATTGGACCTTCTACGATAAACTCAAATTTAAAATTGTCACTCACCTTCCTGCACAACATCATTACGATCGGAACACCTGTCTTGAAATGCAACAACGCCGGAGAAGAATGCGTTCGTGCGGGATGCCCGAAGAAAGTGGTTAGCACGCCCTCTCTCTCTTGCGCATGCTGATCTACGAGGAATGCAACCGATTTCCCCTCCTTAAGTTGCGTAAGCATGGGTCTTATCGCACCCTTTTTATCACATACCGTGTGCATGCCTCCGGCACGACTCCCAACGATGTATTCTCCAATTTTCGGATTATCAAATGGACGCATTACGCTAAGCAGTGGAATTCCAGACGCCAAAGTGTATGCCTGCCCCGCAAATTCCCAGTTGCCGAAATGAGCACAAATGAGTATCATAGGACTTGACTTGCCCGGGTTGAAGAAGGTATTCTTTGTGCTCTCCGGACCACTTATGGTTAGTATATCCTGCATTTTTTCCTTCTTCAAAAGTTTCCGTGAGACAACAATCTCAACAATCAGCTTTGCGAAATGTATGAAGTTTTTCCTTCCAAGCTCTTTAGCATCATTCAAACTGCCGACAATTCCTGAATGCATTATATGACTGACAACCCTTCTCTTATGCTTGAAGTCTAACATGAAAACAAGGTTCCCGAAGATTTCTGCAATCATGTAGCTTATTCGAAGCGGAACAAGATTTATCAGATAAACAGCTGAAATAAACGCGCAATACTCCAGATTAATCCGAAGTTGTCCTTTTTGTGGTTTTGAATCTTTTGACAAAATAATCTCCAATTATTCCAAGCATGCGGACACCAAGATAGACCCTCGTACTTTTTATGCAATTCAGCAAAACGAAATATGCTGCTTATCACAGCAAGCTGTAAGTTATGGCTAGTTAGATGCGGAACCGCAAAGTTCACAAAGACTAGAACGGAATTAGTGTTTTCCGTATCGAGGCTAAATATAGGAAGCAGAATCTTCCACCGACCTCGTCTTAATTATCTCGCATGAATTATCAATTTCAATAGGGACTCCTCCCAATGCCTACAGCTATCTACACTATCCTAGCTAAAATTATCTTGACATAAACTCATGCTGGCTTATCTTTTCTGGAAATATAATTCCACTCTTGAACATAAAGGACTCAAAAAATGCCATCTGAAAGAGTAATAAAAGTAGCGATTGCCGGACAAGGTCGAAGTGGATGGAAGATTCACGCAAAAACACTGATGCAAATGCCGGAGAAGTACCGGATAACTGCAGTTGCGGACCAGATTCCGGAGAGGCGTGAAGAAGCAATTCAAACTCTGGGGGCCAGAGCTTATGATGATTGGAAAACTTTACTAGCCGACAGCGATTTTGACCTATTTGTAAATGCGCTTCCGAGTCCTCTACACGTCCAATCAAGCGTTGAGGCGCTGACCGCAGGGAAACATGTCCTATGCGAGAAGCCGATGGCCGGCACTGTATCTGATTTTGATAAAATAGTATCAACGGCAAACCGTTATGGAAGAATCATTGCTCCATTTCAGAACAATCGCCTTCAGCCATTTTTTGATAAGATTCAGGAAGTGGTAGCTTCGGGGGTTTTGGGAAAACTGGTTTACGTTCGCAGTTCTTGGGGAGGCTTTTCACGCCGCTGGGATTGGCAGACTTGGCAGTGCAACTTGGGAGGAAGTCTTTTTAACACGGGACCTCATGCGATAGACCAGGCCTTGGTGCTTTTCGGGTGGGGCAATAAGCCGGAGGTTTTTTGCAGGATGGACTGCAACAACGCATTCCAAGCGGATGCCGAAGATCATTGCACAGTGACTCTTTTCGATCCCGCACGTAGAGCACCACAAATTGATATTCTAATCAGCTCTTATACTGCTTATTTTGCCGAGATGTACACTATAAACGGGACATATGGGGGATTGACCGGCGGAGAGACATCATTGAAATGGCGGTATTTCGATCCTTCGAAGGCGCCAAAAC
>CAZXAC010000344.1:0-2222 GCA_964638335.1 uncultured Lentisphaera sp.
AAGCTGTTCTACTGCCGCAGCCCTGAAAGTGTCGCAGGCGCAAAGCATGACTTTTTTCCCCTCTGACACAAACTGCCCCGCGAGTTTTCCGCAAGTAGTCGTCTTTCCGCTCCCATTAACTCCGACCATCATCAGGACTGTTGGAACTCCTGCCGGAGCCGTTCTCAATGCTCTCAAGTCCGATAGGAACATCGATTTTACGTCTTCAGAACAAATTTGAAAAATATCGTCGGAGGTTTTTATCAGCCCGCGTTGATAACGGTCTTTTATGTCGAAGATCATCTTTTTCGTAATCTGTGTGCCAAAATCGGCCTGAAGCAAAACCGACTCCAACTTGGAGTAATCTTCCGGAGTCCAGCTGTGAACGTCCTTGAAAAGGCCTTCAACCGATCTCGATAAGATAGTTGAGGTCTTTTGAAATCCTCTTTTAAAAACCGAAAAGAGAGTCTTCATTTCTTCTTCAGAGCCTCTCTAGCGGGTCTGTCAAGACTGTCCTTCACGCTGTTGAGAATTCCATTCACAAAGGAACCTGATGATTCGGAACCAAAAAACTTAGCAGTCTCAACGGCCTCATTTATGCTTACTATCGGAGGAATATCATCTAAGAACAACATCTCCGCTACCGCTACGCGCATGACATTCCTGTCCACGCATCCCATTCTGTCGAGCCGCCAGTTCTTTGCGAATTTCGCGATCTCAGAATCAATCCTATCTTTTTCCGAGACGACGATTTTTATCAATTTTTCCGCGAATGCCTTGGCCTTTTCGAAGTTCCTGTTTATTTGGTAAACTTCCGATTTCTCAAGCTGTTCCCAGAAATATGGCAACGCGTCTATTGAGTTCGCCTCATCGTAATCCAGCTGAAAGAGAAACTGCATGGCAAATTCCCTTCCAAGCCTTCTGTGGTCAATCGGCCTGCATTTTTCTCTCTTCGAAACAGATTCTTTTTTCCCTTCCATTAAGCGTCCCTCAAGATCAGCATTGCTAGTCATAAAAAAATATCACTTTGATTTTGGCAAGCTCTTGATAAGAGAAGCCATCTCTATCGCGGTTTCCGCGGCGGCGGATCCCTTGTTGCCGGACTTAGTCCCGCTTCGCTCTATCGCCTGCTCTATGTCGTTAGCGGCTATCACGCCATTTACAACCGGAACCTTGTATTCCAAAGCGATATTCGCCAGGCACTTTGCGACTTCTGAATTTATAAGAGAAGCGTGCGGAGTAGCTCCCTGTATTACGGCTCCCAGCGCGATTATCGCATCATAGTTTTTGGTTGAAGCGAATCTGTCCGCGGCGAGTGGAATTTCATTAGAGCCCGGCACCCAAGCAACATCTATATCCTCAGTCCTCGCTCCATGCCTTACGAGCGAGTCCATAGCGCCTTCCAGAAGTTTTGACACGAAGAAGCTGTTGAACCTCGCGCAAACTATCGCAAACTTCATCCCCTTTCCGTTCATCATTCCTTCGTAAAGATTTTTTACCTGCTTTTCCATTCGACACCTCCCTTTTCAATTTTTTAAATTGAGTTCGTTTATTAAAAATTTCAATCTCAGAGCATATGTCCCATCTTTTTCTTTTTCGTCTCCAGGTATTTCCTGTTATGTTCATGAGCGTGCGTTACGATAGGGATACGCCCCTTTATCTTTAGACCGTATCCATCTATTCCGACTATTTTTTGCGGATTGTTTGTTATCAATTTCACGCTTTTTATGCCCAGATCCATCAAAATCTGAGCACCCATTCCGTATTCTCTAAGATCCGGTGGAAACCCAAGTCTTATATTCGCCTCAACAGTATCGCATCCCTCTTCCTGCAATTTATACGCATGAATCTTATTCGCAAGCCCTATCCCCCTGCCCTCTTGACGCATGTAAACAACAACCCCTCTACCCATCTCAACTATCATCTTCATAGCCGTTTCAAGCTGATCGCCGCAATCGCAACGCATCGAATGAAACACATCCCCCGTGAGACATTCGCTATGGACTCTCACCGGAACATCATTCATACCTGACACCTTGCCAAACACCAGTGCAACATGCTCGTTGCCATCAAGAAGAGAACGATATAGATATAAATCAAAAATTCCAAAACGGGTAGGCATCTTCACGACTTGCTCCCTTGAGACAAGCATTTCATTCTTGCGCCTGAAAGATATTATCTGAGCTATGGAACACCACACGAGAGCATGTTTCTTTCTGAATTTCTCAAGGTCGGGCAGTCTT
>CAZXAC010000345.1:0-2218 GCA_964638335.1 uncultured Lentisphaera sp.
CCAAAAGCAAAAGAGCAAAATGTTGCTCTCGATACGTCACGCTTTCGCTTGAGGATGTATTTTGAATCCACATGTCCTCATTGCAGACGAATGTTTCAAGTTCTAAAGAAACTTCATGATCTAGCCCCGATTTCCCAGACACGAAGTTTTGTGGTATGAGCCACAAGGCAAAGGGAAATTTATGAAAAGAAAGAGTTATCCAACCGAATTCAAGATCCAAGCTCTCGAGCTAGTGAAGAAAACTGGTTCATTCGCAGAAGCCGGCAGGCAATTAGGGATTGGCGACAATCTCCTTCATGCCTGGAAGAAGAGATTCAATTTTTCAATGGAATCAAAGGGAAAACCAGCTGCAAAAGCGGTTGCCGATACCGAGGAAATTCGTGATCTCAAAAAGAAAATCCAAGAGCTTGAAAAGACGAATTATATTCTAAAAAGGGCCGCCGCTTTTTTCTCGCAGGACCATCTGAAATAAAGTTCAAGATGGTCGAAGAACTGGCGCATGAGAAGCAGGACGTAACTCGTGTTTGCCGTATATTGGAAGTCAGCCGCAGTGGTTACTATGAGTGGCTCACACGGCCAGTCTCGGTTCGAAAGACTGAAGACGAGAGGCTTTGGCAAAAAATAAAAGAACATTGGGAGACGAGCCGTAAAACCTACGGCCGTATCCGAGTGACAAACAAGCTCAAAGAAGAGGGCGAAAAAGTTGGCAAGAATCGAGTCGCGAAAATCATGAAAGCGCATAATATCCAGGGCGTTGGAAAGAAAAAGTTTAAACCCGTGACCACCACTTCGGACCATGATCTGCCGATCGCCGAGAGAGTGTTCCAAACAGAAAATGCGCCATCTCAAGTCACACGTCCGAATCAGTTTTGGGGAGGAGATCTGACTTATATCCCGACGGAAGAGGGCTGGTTGTACTTATCGGTTTTTCTGGATTTATTTACTCGGAAAATTGTTGGTTTTTCCATGCGAGAGACAATGCATGCCGAAATCGTGACCAGCGCTATCGACATGGCGCTTCGTCGCCAGGGGCTTATGAACGCCAAAGATCTCATCGCCCATACAGATCGCGGCAGCCAGTACGCCAGCGATGAATATAGACGCAAATTGGAAGCCCACAACGTGAAGGCCAGTATGTCCAGAAAAGGAAATTGTTACGACAACGCTTTTGTGGAAAGTTTTTTTCGAACACTTAAAGTAGAACTTGTTTATACAAGAAAATTTAAAACCAGAGAGGAGGCAAAAGCAGCAATATTTGAATTTATCGAGGTGTGGTATAATCGGCAAAGACTGCACTCATCGCTTGACTACATGTCGCCGGAACAATATGAAGCTAAACAACTATCAGCCGCATAATTGCGTGTCCGTTTTTTCGGGGCCAGACCATTCTGCGTCCACTTCCAAAAGATGTTATTCGTTTAAGGTAGCCAATAACTCGAGTTGCATAGTCAATATTTTTTGAATGACACTTCTGGCATCTAGATTGAGTTTTTTTATCAATGTGTTTGCAATCGTTACAAATCGTTACTTTTACATTTGTGCAAAAATAGTTGCACCCAGTGATTGCAGCCAGCTCAATCAGTTTTCGATACTGGATTTGAGTCAGATTCTCGTCAATATTGAAATGTAAAGCAGAACCACCGTCTAAAAAACGAGTCACTTTTTCTCCGTGCATATCAAATTTTTCCAAGGGATTAATCATTTCCTCTTCGACGCGGTAAAAATACGAATTATAACAATCACGTTGAACTTCGTATCCGTCCTTTTTGTCCCACTTTGCATTTTTTACTCCTAAATTTTCTGCTGGTACAAATTCTGTATTAAATTTGTAACCTGTTTCACGAGATTTTGTTTTGTTGGCATCAAATATCACCTTAAGATTGTCTGAGACAAACTGAATGTATTTTTCATTTTTCGAAATTTCGATCTTTAGATACTCTGCGGCTTCTACCAGGCCATTGATTCCAATGGTTAAGTACTGCTTATCAAGCGAGATGAATCCAGCATCATAAACGGTGAGCATTTTATGACTCATTAGATCTTCGATAATTTTTCGGTAAGCTATTTGATAGTTTTGAATTTTAGACACCTCAGTTAGTAAATCGCGGCCATCTTGAATGAGTCTGTTCATATTCAAAGTAATGACATTGATACTTCCAGTTGCGACTCCGCCGGCCCCTAACGTATAAGAAAATTCTTTGACTGGGACTTCATTTCT
>CAZXAC010000346.1:0-2185 GCA_964638335.1 uncultured Lentisphaera sp.
TAACCCTCGCGGGTTCAATAAGCCGATTATTAAAGGTATATTTCGTGAACTACATGCAGTTCACACCATATTGAACTTCAACAACTAAAATCCTTTTCGAATGATTGAAGCGCAAAATGTAGGATAATACTTCTAGCGGACTTGTCCACCGTAGATTACGAAGGTGGATGATGACTAAGCAGATATGCGGGGTACAGCAACCTATTCTAGGTTCAACCAGAAGTATTTAATACTGAGTTGCATTCAAAGAGTTAGGGAAGACAAGAGATATTTTGAGGGATGTTTGGGTAAATTGATTGAAGGGCGATACAGATATCGTCCGAAAGCAATTTATCAAAACAAACTCAGTATAAATATTCCAGAAAAGATTATTTATCTCATTGCCAAAGGCATGTTTTATGCTACAGTTATGTCAGAGTTGTTTAAGCGTATTTTAAGGAGGTCAGTAAAATGCTTACTGGAAAAGTAAAAACAAGAAGGTCTTTTACCCTTATCGAGCTTATGATAGTTATAGGCGTAATTATTTTACTGATCGGGATTTCTCTCAGCCTTTACTCACTTGCCGGACGTAAGGCCATGGAATCCAAAACCGAGGCCATGATAAGAAAAATGTGCATTGCCCTTGAAGCGTACAAAACAAGAACCGGCTATTACATACAACAATCCACTTGGGGCGCGCTCTACATTGACAATTATACCGACCCAACTGGTACCGTCACTTATGAAGTGACTTTGAATGATTTTATCAGCATCCCGGATGAAGAATTGGGAGCAAAGCGAGGACAAAGACCATCCTTCAGCGCAAATGGAGATCCCAACGCAATAGAGCGCCAAACCGACAGAGGTTCATGGAAGGATCCCTTCGAGAGAGATTTTCTATATAGGTGCCCAGGTATATACAATAGAGGCTCCTTTGACTTGTATTCTGCAGGAGAAAAAAGCAGCCATGCTGGTACCCGGGAGTACTATTAAATGGCAACCCAACGATCCGACCGACGACATAAAGAATTGGTAGGAATTATCATAGTAGATATGTTTTTTTGACAGAGCCAATTGCAAAATGTTTTTTTTAGGGGATCGCCAGCCCTATGGCTGGCTCTAAAGCCGGTCATAAGACCGGCGTTCCGAAGACATTTTCTCAATTGGCTCCGAAAGGTCAGTTCGTATAAAAATTAAAAAGATTAAAAATCGAATGGAGAAAAAAATGAAAACAAAGAAAAAATTCACCCTAATTGAGCTTCTCGTGGTAATCTCGATAATAGCAGTCCTTGCCGGACTCATACTTCCTGCCTTAAGCAAGGTTAGAACACAAGCGAAAAAGGCAAAAGCCAGGGCTCAGATGAGGTCTTTTGAAATTGCGGCCAAATCTTATGAATCCACTTACGGAATGACTGTGGCAGCAACAACCGATGTAACCGAAAGCGACAGCGCAAACAGTAATTATGGTAAAGTCGAAGCTGGAAGCGATGCATACAAAAGAATTTTGGAAGTTCTCACTTGTGTGGATTATCCAGGAACTGGTTCAGAAGTAAACATAAATCCTCGCAATGTTAGGTTCTTGGATGTTGCAGACAAATACGAGACCCAAGGCTTCAAAGATCCATGGGGCAAGGAATTCGTGCTGTTCTTCGATGTGTCGTATGCGGGTTTCATAAAAGTCGGGTCAACTAAGGTGTACAGAAACGTGGCTCTTTATTCTTTCGGCACTAATGCTACAGACAACGGAGGGGCGAAGGAAACTGGAGACCTACTGTCTTGGGAAGAATTTTAAAAACAGGGGTCACCGAAGGGATTTAATGTAATCCTATAGAAGCCGAAAGCTTGCCTCGTCGCAGTTTTTTAGTTAGCATTTTAAGTTTTGTAATCATATTAAAATCGGGAGGAAAAATGAAGAAACTGATCTTGCTGCTTATTTGCGGAGCAACACTCTCTTGTCCATTATTCCAATCCCAGCTATTTTCGCAGGGTAAGAGCACGAGAAAAAATTATGATAACACTACTGACAGGAAATTTTCCTCCGACGAAATGCAAAAAGACTACGATTCAATGATGGCCACATACAAGGAATTGAAAACAAAAGCTGAAAAATTCCAAGAAAAATACGACATGCTTCCGAAAGAACTCATGCCAATCATGATGAAGCGTGGAGAAATGGGACAAGGCATGGGCGGACAAGGCATGAGGC
>CAZXAC010000347.1:0-2178 GCA_964638335.1 uncultured Lentisphaera sp.
GCACAGCATGGTGGTGCGGATGTGATTTTTGATGAGAATGGAAATCGCATCGGCGGGGCAAGAATATTGGCGGTGGTGACCCTTAAGTCGGGTGTGAAGGGAAGAAATTACCGGTTAGAAACCAGTTTAGATTATAACGTAGTCTTGAAGGCCCAAAAAAGCGTAGATACAATATCCAACGAATGGGAAAAAAGGGGAAAGAAAAATATTTGTCCTGTACCAAATGAATCCATTTCTTTGAATGAAATTAGAAGAGTTTCAGTCCCTTTGTATGGGGCAACCAGTTGGGGGGACATCTTTTCTTTTCGACAGAAACTGTCTCTTTATATTTTTGCCAATGCAATCCGATGTATTGATACTACTTCATCTTGTTATCGACTTTGCTCTCTTGCTTTGGACAGGCTTCTTATATTGTTAAGTGCTCATTGCAGATGGAAGCCGACAGGTGAGTCACTTGTCGATATGTTTGGACGACACGCTATAGGTATGGTCTGGGATTTTGCAGAATCTACACCAGGATTTGGAAACGATAATATTTTTGGTATTTGGATAGACAAATACATCACATTTATAGGAAATTCTAAATTACTTAGGCTTGGGCAGATTCAACAGGCAGATGCAACAAATAACTATTTGCCGGATGAATCATCTCAAATTTGGTTCACTGATCCTCCATACTACGACTCAATTCCTTACGCCCATTTGTCAGATTGTTTTTATGTATGGTTAAAACGCTCTCTACCTTATGATTTTATTGGATTTTCTGATTTCTTATGCCCAAAGGAAGGAGAATGTGTTGTTGATCGCCCACATCGTCTTAGCAATTCAAATAAAGATGAGAAATATTTTGAACGAAAGATGGGTGAAGCAGCTTCTATTGGACGAAAAATTCTTTCCTCATCAGGGTGTGCTTGTATCGTTTTCGCTCATAAGACAACCGAAGGATGGGAGGCTCTTCTTTCTGGTATCATCGGAAATGGATGGTGTATTATGACTTCTTGGCCTATCGCCACGGAACTCTCATCAAGGCTAAATGCCCGTGATACTGCTTCCCTTGCAACCAGTGTTCACCTCGTATGCCGTCCTCGCCCAGATGATGCTCCTATCGGCGACTGGAGCGATGTGCTCCACGAGCTTCCAAAACGAGTTGGCGATTGGATGGAACGGCTTCAAGAAGAAAAAATACGAGGTGCGGATTTGGTATTTGCTTGTATTGGTCCGGCTCTTGAAATATACAGCAAGTACTCTCTTGTAGAAGATGCCCAAGGTCGAACAATCCCATTGGGTGGCAATCCAGAAGCAACAGAAGCGCATGAACGTGGGTATCTTGCTTATGTATGGGAAACTATAGGTCGTATCGCGCTTCAAAATATTCTTGGCACTGACGAGGCGCGTGCACGGAACGGCATGGCGGGAGTGCTGGAAGAGGACGCCCGGCTGACCGCCCTCTTTCTCTGGACGCTCCAGAGCACAAACGGCGGGAACGGGGATTCCGGCGAGCCTGCCAGGGCATCCGAAGAAGAAATGAGCGACGAGGATGAAGATGAGGCTCCATCGAAGGGGAAGGCGAAAGGTTTCAGCCTTATTTTCGATGTGGTGCGTCGCTTTGCCCAGCCGTTGGGAATTGACTTGCCCAAATGGGAAAACAGGATTATAAAAACTGAAAAGGGTGTTGTGAGGCTCCTGCCTGTTTCCGAACGCGCAAAGCAGCTATTTGGGGAGGAAACTACGGAAACCGTCGCGGATTGGATTCGGGAAGACCCTTACAAAAGCCTTCAGATGAACCTTTTCCCCGAGCTGGAGGAAGCGCCCAGGATTCGTGGACGTGGTCGCCGGAGAATCACCGTTGACGCTTCGGCTGTCGAAGGCGATGCCATGCGAGAGGCGACAACGCTTGATCGGGTGCACGCGGCAATGCTGCTTCAGGCGGGCGGACAGTCGAACGCGCTCCGGGTGCTCATCAGGGCCGAGCAGGAACGGGGGAGCGATTTCATCAGGCTGGCGAACGCGCTTTCGGCTCTTTATCCTCGAACAAGCGAGGAAAAAAGACTGCTGGATGCGATGTTGCTGGCGGTGCCGAGGTGAGAAATTATTTAGAGAGTGGTTAAATGTACATGATGTTTGTTGATGAATCTGGTGATAAAGGATATCCTCACAACGGAAACTGGGCTGGGTGGG
>CAZXAC010000348.1:0-2162 GCA_964638335.1 uncultured Lentisphaera sp.
TCTTGTCCTATTGAGAGGTGAGTTGGTCCGCGATATTCATATTCTTTTATGCATTCATAAGCGCCAGTTCTGAGTTTAAGGATCATTTCCTCGAACTCTCTTATCACTAGCATGCACTCATAAAGTTCCATGATTTCGGCCTTATCAAGTCCCGAACGAACTTCATCGGCGACGGACTTTTCGTAGTTGTAGGCTTCGATCTTCTTGAATCCGATGCTTCTTTTTTTGAAGTCGGGCGCCAGATCGCTGTAATAGTTACCCATTTTTTGCTCCTTTTTTTAGTTTAAAAAATCATTTTTATATTTTGCTTCTTGCAAAGCCTTGCGAAATTCGCAGGCAAGCTGCGGTCGCTGACTATCACATCTATATCCCAAAAAGAACCGCTTAGGGAGAGGGAGTTCTTGCCGAATTTCGAAACATCCGCCAAAAGAACGACCATATCGGCTCTCTTCATGACAAGCTCCTTGGTGTATGCCTCATCGGGATCCGTAGTGCTTATACCCTCTTCGCTCACCCCGATGGTTCCAAGGAAGGCCTTGTCGAAGCTCATCGCGCAAAGGGTCTTTTCGGTCAAGGCCCCCACTATTGTCCTGCTCAACGGCCTGAACCTTCCCCCCACGATGAAAAGCTTATGACCCGCCTCCATAAGTTCTGAGGCGGCCATGAGAGAATTCGTTACGATGGAAAGATTCTTCTTCGAGGAAAGATATTCGCACATGCTCAAAACAGTGCTTCCCCCGTCAAGATATATGGATTCTCCGTCGTTGACGAGTTTCGCGGCATTCTCCGCTATCGCATTCTTCTCCCGCTCCCTTATCAGCCTTTTTTCATTAAAAAGCGGCTCTCCCACAATCATGTCCGGGCGTATGGCCCCGCCGTGAACCCTCTTTACTCTTCCCTTGCTTTCAAGAAATAGCAGATCCCTTCTCACGGTGGCAGTTGAGACGCCAAGATCCGCGGAGAGTTCATCCAAGCTTCGCGCATCCTTGCCAAGCCGATCCAATATCAGCCTCTGCCTTTCTTCGGAAAACAATTTTCTTGATGATTTGGCTACAGACATCTTTCGCCTTTTATTCAATATTTTGCAATAATATGCAATGATATGAAATAATTTGCAAGTTTATTTTTTATTTTTTTGCCTGAATTATTTTGTCTTAGATTGAAATTCATATGTATTTGCCGTCACAAACTAGAACAAAAGATATTGCTTTGCCTCATTCGTTGAAGAAGCTCTTTTGCAATTGTCTCACTTGACTATATATTTCACGGCAAAAACAAACACACAGGGGTTTCCGTATGATAAAAGGGATTCTTGACAGGATAGCCAAAAAGGATATAACGGTCGGCATAGTTGGGCTCGGATACGTCGGGCTGCCTCTCGCGAAGGAGTTTGTAAGGGTAGGCTTCAAGACCATCGGCTTTGATGTTGATCCAGAAAAGATAAAGCTTCTGCGAAAATCGCAAACTTACATAAAGCACATACCCTCGGAAGCTCTCAAGAAGATGAATGAAACGCGTCTTTTCTCTTGCACCGATGACTTCGCGCAGTCGAAGAAATGCGATGCGCTAATCATCTGCGTGCCGACTCCTCTCACGCATCACCGTGAACCTGACATGAGCTATATTGTTTCAACCGCAGAGTCACTCGCTCCATACGTGAGGAAGGGCAATTGTTTTCACTTGAGTCCACAACATACCCCGGAACCACGACTGAGGTCTTGAAGCCCATTCTTGAGTCAAAGACCAAACTCAAGGCCGGCAAGGATTTTTACCTGGCCTTCTCGCCGGAACGAGAAGATCCCAACAACAAGAATTTTTCCACGTCCACCATTCCGAAGGTTGTAGGAGCTGATGACAAGGACAGCCTAGCGTTCGCGAAGGCGCTTTACGACTGGATAATCTGCAAGACTGTCCCAGTGTCATCTTCAGCGGCGGCGGAGGCGACCAAACTTGTCGAAAACATATTCCGTTCGGTCAACATCGCGATGGTAAACGAATTGAAAGTGATATTTACAAAGATGGGAATAGACATATGGGAAGTGATAGAGGCGGCAAAAACGAAACCCTTCGGATACATGCCGTTTTATCCTGGGCCCGGGCTTGGGGGACACTGCATACCGATAGATCCCTTTTATCTTACATGGAAAGCGAGAGAATATGAG
>CAZXAC010000349.1:0-2148 GCA_964638335.1 uncultured Lentisphaera sp.
ACAAACAAGATTGACATGTTGAGAAAAATCCCGAACCTTAGAAGGATAGCGGTTTCTCCTTTTGCGAATCTCGCAAAATGCGTTGAGAAGATAGGAACTGACTACATCATAAGCTATCGTCCAAGCCCCGCTGATATGGTAAGTTACGACTTCAACGAAGAGAGAATACGTAAGTTCCTGAGAAGGGATTTTGAAATTCTCAAAGGAACCCATTTCGACATAACCTTGAAGGACGTTGAAACCGTTGAAAACGACACAAACAGAGTCCGAAAATGGGTAAAAATTGTCCGAGAAGAAGTTGAGAGAAGTATATGAAGGGACTTCTAACTGTTTTATTGGCTGTATTTCTGATAAACAGTTTTTTTGCTTCAGATATTTACGTTGATCCGTCAAGTGGCTCCGACAATAATCCCGGAACCAAAGAGAAACCTTTTGCGACAATAACAAAGGCTCGCGATTCCATAAGGGAACAGAAGTTGAATCAGGACATGAAAGCCAATATTACGGTATGGCTTCATGGTGGACGATACGCTCTTGACGAAACTCTTATTTTCGATTACCGCGATTCCGGATCTAATGGATACAAGATCTCCTACAGGGCAATAAAAGGGGAAAAACCCATATTGTGCGGAGGGAAAAAAATTACAGGTTGGGTTCCAGTTCCAGGGAAACCCTATTTCGAAGCAAACGTTCCCCTTTGCACACCGATGGTCGTCAAATCGGAATTTAACACAGGACAGATCTTTGAGAAAGATGGATTTGCTGAATATTTCGCACAATTATATGTCAACGGAGTACGCGCCGAACGAGCAAAAAGCCATAGCACAATAACTAGCAGCCGGGATAAATGGTGGGATGATCCGGAGACATATTGGTTCAGGGACGGAATATACGTATCCAGTTCCGACATCAAACAATACAGCAATGTTGAAGATATTCAGATTCTCTGGGTTGAGGAATTCAAATGCTCCTACGTGCCACTGCGCGCCATATTGCCTTCAGGAAAAGATGAAATGATACTAAAAATGAAAACTCCCGATTTCACTAAGGTTTCTGGCTGGAAATACATAAAACCAAGCAGTCATTTTTTCGTGATAAATGCGATCGAAGAGTTGGACGAACCAGGAGAATGGTATCTGGACAGTAAAAAGAGAATCGTTTACTATTACCCTTTCAAGAGGGATGGAGATTTGAGCAAGATCGAAATATGGGCACCGAAAACGGGACCTCTTCTGAAAATTGACGGAGCCCCCATGTCGCCAGTCAACGATATTTCCCTCGAAGGGATAACGTTTCGTTATGGCAACTGGGAAGAGGCAAAAAATGAACTTCTCGGATTCAGCCAAGCGGAAATATTTAAGGATTACACATCTGAAATTTCGGGACAACTAATTCTCGATTATGCAAATAATATAACAATTTCGGATTGCACCGTAAAGCACATGGGATCTTGTGGGATACAAGTATACGAGGGATGCAACAACATACTGATTGACGGCAATCTGACTTTTGACACGACTGCCGCAGGAATAAGCATAGGAAAATGGTGGAGCAATAAAAGGGACTGTCCAAAAGAAAGCATTTGCACGGATATTACAGTTTCAAACAACTTGGTGCGTTGCACAGGGCGCGATTATTTGCAGGGAACGGGAATAAACATTTTTACGACCAACCGGTGTAAAATATATCATAATGACATCTCTGACACCGCCTACACGGCTCTGCACGCAAGGATAGGCGACGATGAGTGGATCCACCCGTTCATCGGCAGACTTGAATACAAATGGAACAAGGTGTCGCACGCTTTTCAGGGACATAAGTGGGGCATAGCCGACGGTGGGCATATTTACATGCACGGACGTTATCCGGCAAGCGAAGTCTCTGAAAATTATTCCCTATATGCAAATTCAAATATCAATTGTGAATACTATGGTGATAATTTTTCCCACACTGTTCGCTGGCTCAGGAACGTAAGTTACAAAACCAAGTCTGAAACACCTTACAAGGCATGGCACCCAGGCAACATAGATATTGTTTTTGAAGGTAATTATTCTGACAAGGAAAACAAAAAAGTTGGCAGAGCGAAACAAATAAATTTTGGTTCATGTAAACTTAATCGGGTGTTTTCTGATAATCTTTAAAATCAAC
>CAZXAC010000350.1:0-2125 GCA_964638335.1 uncultured Lentisphaera sp.
GGAAAACTGCCGGAATCATTTCGCCAGCAATCTTGTGCATGTTCGGAATCATCAGCAAAAGCCCCTGGGATGCCGTAAAAGTCGTAGTCAACGCCCCAGCGCTCAAGGAACCGTGTACAGCCCCGGCAGCACCAGCTTCGGACTGCATCTCAACCACATCAACAGGAAGCCCGAATATATTTTTTTTACCCTTGCTCGCCCATTCATCGGCGTATTCACCCATGTTGGATGATGGAGTTATCGGATAGATCGCAGCCACTTCGCTCAAGGCGTAGGCGACATGCGTAGCCGCGGTGTTACCATCAATCGTAACCATTTTACCAGACATTTGCGTTCTCCTTATATTTTATCTTTTTATGATTTCAAATGCGTTTGTCAAAAAAACTTAATCGAACATATACTTTGGAATAATCTCGTGGACAAAAAAAAAGACATAAAAGCCGTTCTATTCTAAACCATCAAAAATGATTTTCAAAAAGAAAAACAAAAAAACAGGACATCAGATTTATATTTCTTTTTCACATTATATTGAATACCCTCTGATTAACACGCTTTTACATTACCTGTTTTGCAGTGTATACTATAAAATATTTTTCTTTTATAAGTTCATTTATTTGATTTAAAACGGCAAATCAATGTTATGATAATTTAGGAGTTCTTCAAATTATGGATTTGGCCTATTTCATCAAAAGGAAAATGTTTTTCTCCATTCTTTTTTTTGTTTTTACTACAACACTGGTGAATGCGCTAAGCGTTGACAACCCAAAGAATTCAGATCAAAAAGATGCCCAAACAGATTACTGCTCGGTTGAATGGATTTTCGCCGACAATTGTTTCGACAATAACGGCAACATTGAAGGTGGCATATTAGTAAAACTCAAGCCTGGCTGGCACAGTTACGGTCCAGAGCCAGGAGATTTCGGAATGCCTCCGCGCATCGAGTTCTCCGAAACGGACGAACTTGAAATAAGCCCACCTAAATTCCCCAAGGCAAAAGAATTCAGGGAGGCCGCAGGGAAGTCTTTCGGATACTCCGATTCTTTCCTAATCATATTCAGCATGAAAAAGAAAAAACCAAGTCCGCAAAAAAATATCGAAGCGAAAATCGAAATCTTGTTATGCAAGGATGTCTGCATGCCAGTAAATAAAAAAATCGAAATAAGACTCCCTTGCTCCGAACAAGACAAAACAGCGATCTCAGCAAAATGGAAAGAAGCCATGGAGCTGGGAGGATGGAACACTAATTGAATAAATAATTTCAGGCTAGCTATTCAATAAGGAAATTGCAAAAATAAAATACAAGGAGATGTCATGAAAAAAATCATCTTTGCGTTGCTCGTGTGTCTTACCGCGTCCATTCTTTTCGCCGAAGAAAAGGAAGTCTCGCAAGCATCCGTCGGTAAAACCGCCCCAGAATTCTCCCTACCTTCAGTAAACGGAGAAACGATAAGCCTCTCATCTACAAAAGGCAAAATCGTCGTCCTAGAATGGACAAATTATCAATGCCCCTTTGTAAAGAAATTCTACGGAGCAGGAAAAATGCAGGAACTGCAAAAGGAATACACCGACAAGGGCGTCATATGGCTCAGCATATGTTCCTCGGCGCCAGGTAAGCAAGGAAATTTAAGCATAGAACAATGGAAAGAAGAAATAAAAACAAAAAAATCAGCTGCAACACATGTACTGGTAGATGAAAAAGGAGACGTGGGAAAGCTCTACAAAGCAAAGACAACACCCCACATGTTCATTATAGATAAAGAAGGCATCTTGTCTTATATGGGGGCAATTGACGATCAGCCTTCGGCAAATCCGGAAGATATAAAAAATGCTAAAAACTATGTCTCCGAATCACTCAATGCGATTTTCGCAGGAGAGGAAATAAAAACAAAGGAAACAAAACCATACGGATGCTCCGTAAAATACGCCGAATGATCGCGAAATATAAATAGTTCGACGCATCCCCCCTTAGGCAGTGTACGGCTTAGGCCCTCCATACTGAGTTGAATCCAAATCCTGGACGAAACTTAGTATTACAAAAAAACTTAAAAGTAAAACAAGATTTTTTTGCTTGACTTTTAGTGTTTTAGTTTTATCTTCAGCGGCTTTTGCTATTTATCAAAAATCG
>CAZXAC010000351.1:0-2116 GCA_964638335.1 uncultured Lentisphaera sp.
TCTCTCTATTAGAATCCTTCGCAAGTACAAAATCACGTAACAAATCGCTCAAGCATCAATCGGCGCTGGACAGTTTTCAAGTCGCGGCTTTAAATATTCGAGAATACAAAAATGAAAAAATATTTTATAGCTTTACTTTTTATGATTTCTGCATGCACATCGACAAAAAAGGAAGATAGAACTGAGTTCAAGCTTGGAGTAGCTTCAGGGTGTGGTCAAAGCATGCAGAAAAAGGGGAATATCAAAGGTGATACCGAACTATTCTGCGATTGTTTTGCAAATGTTATCGTAAATGATATGAGCGAAGCGGAATATCGTAAAGCATCAATGAATCCGAAGGATGAAAAAGTTTTGCTTGGCGTTATGATAATGAATATGGAACGGCTTAAGCAGTGTGAAAAATTAACACCAAATGCGAAGTTCTAATATTTAAAATAAGCAAATGAAGTAGCAGGAAAAGCCTTCTAACAAATGTATATTCGTATATCCTTTGGTCGCATCTTGTTCTTACATATTTATAGAATATGAAGGTAATACTATTAAATCCTATAATCTAAAAGCGGAACTGAACGGCGAGTAAATGCTCTAACAGGCCATCAAACATGGTTCCGTTTCGCTCCGCTGGACAGAAATTACCGCAACCTTATGAGAACAAGAATGATTGGACTGAGAGATTTTTTAACCGAGGATGAAGAGCTTTTAGTTTCTTATTTGAACGAAGACTCCGTGACAGAATATTTATCAGCAAGATTGTCGCAGCCATACACGAAAGAAGCAGCTACTTGGTGGGTAAATACCGGTAGTAAAATTGGCATTGCTAAAGCCATAACAAAAAATGGCGTGTTGGTCGGTTCAATAAGTGCCATTCGCGGTGAATTCGAAAGGCAAAAATCTGCTGAAGTTGGCTATTGGGTTTGCCAAACCTTACTGGGGCAAAGGTATTGCTTCAGAAGCATTAGCTGAGTTTTCTAAAGCTCTATTTCTTAATACAGATCTAGTTAGATTATATGCGTCGGTTTTTGAAGGCAACACAGCCTCCGCAAAAGTTTTAGAAAAATGCGGCTTTAAATTAGAAGCAATATTTGAAAAAGCTATTTATAAAGACGGGTTATTTTTTAACGAGTATCACTACGCGAATGTCCGCACCACCAATTGATTAAATCTTAGGGATATAAATTGAATCATGAAATATTTATTTATATCTATATTGGCTTTCATGTGTTCCATTGCTTCCGCCAAAGAAGCCACCATTACCCCTGAATTTATAGAGCTACTGAAAAAGAATCATCATGAAAAATCTCTAGGAACAAATTCACCGGAGGATTTTTTATCTTCGCTAAAGACTATCGCTGACAAAGGTGATCCTTCTGCCCAGTTTCTGTATGGGATGGCTCTTTCACGAGAAAATCGTTCTGCCGCAAAAGAGTATTTATCATTGTCTGCTACGGCTGGCTGCACTGGTTCTGAAGCAATGCTGGCGGTAATCAATATGATTGAAAAAAACAACGAAGAAGGAGTGAAGCTGTTTAAAGCTTCTGCCCAAAAGGGAGATACTATGGCTCAAGCGGCAATTTCCGGCCTCTACAAAAGAGGAGAAAATGGTTTTGAAAAAAGCGACATAAAAGCCTATGCGTGGTTAATGTTAGCCCAGAGACAAACATTTTCACTTGGTGCCCTGAAGTCCATTGAGCAAGGAATGAGTGCACTAAGCCTAAGTGATGCGGACATTAAAAAAGCTAATGTTGAATACAAGGCATTATCAAGAAAAATAAAGAAGCAGGATTATTACTTGTGCGGCCAAATGGATCTTGATGCATCGAGAGCTGAAAATATTGAGCCCTATCTTAAAATGCAATAATCCACCGCGGCGCGACACAAGCCAAATGAGTGGCGCGCTTAGAACGCAAGATACATTTGTTAGTTCTTCGTAGAACGTCTAAATTTGTCCAAATGCCAGTCTTGTGCTTAGCTTAAGGCATCTTATTTGGATGCCATCATGCCGATAGACCCTACTCTAGACCCTTTGCAGGCCAAACCTGTTACACCGAGCGAGTCACAAGCGCGGCGGGCTTTTGCTGCGCGTAATAATCGCCATGATTCCACTAATGCAGATTTA
>CAZXAC010000352.1:0-2098 GCA_964638335.1 uncultured Lentisphaera sp.
GAGCTCCATGCATATTGCTTTCCAAATGTTTAGCAAGCTCTGATACGCGTTCGGAAAATATAGAGCTTAATTGAGAGGCATTTGTCATGGAGATGCTCCTTTGGTTATGGCGTAAGACGCGTCATGGTTCGTGGGAGTAAGGTTACAGGAGTTACACCATTTTGTCCAAGCATTCCAGAAAGCAGTCTGGCTAATCCGATGCCAAGGCCGCCATGTGGTGGAACCCCATGGGCAAAAAAACCAAAATAGGACTTTAAATCATCGGGATTTAGGCCTTTTTGAATCGCCTGCTCTCTTAGCATATCAACACGATGTTCGCGTTGGGCTCCCGTTGTAATCTCTAGTCCTTTATAAATAAGATCAAAGCTTTTTGTTATGTTCGGCCTATCATCATATCGCATATGATAAAATGCCCTCACTTCAGCTGGATAGTCGGTTGCGAAAAAGAAATCATGGCCGGTTTTTTCTTTAAAATGCTTCGCTAGCATTCTCTCTGCAAGCGGGTCTAAGTCGTCCTGAGGATTTAGGTGATGTCCGTTATTTGCAAGAATCTCTTTTGCTTCGGGGAGCGAAATGCGCGGAAAGTTCCCGTCTGGAATGTTTACGTCAACACCAAAAGTTTTCTCGATTTCTCTTCCGCAATCATTTGCCACTGAAGCAAATACATATTTTAAGAATGACTCTTCCAATTCCATGACATCTTCATGACTGTCCACCCATGCGACTTCCATGTCGATGCCAACGAACTCACTATTGTGTCTGGATGTAGCGGAGGGGTCTGCGCGGAAGATTGGGCCGATTTCAGCGTATTTTTCAATGCCTCCAGCTATTGTCATCTGCTTATAAAATTGTGGAGACTGCGCTAAATAAGCCTTACGATCAAAGTACTTTACTTCAAAAACTTCCGCTCCGGATTCACTGGCTGCGCCCATGAGTTTAGGGGTGTGTATAATTGTAAAATCATTATCTTTCCAATAACGCATCATAGCGGCTTCCATTGAGGATTGGACTGTATAGATGAGTTGTTGTTCAGGGCGGCGTAAGCTTATGTGGCGATAATCAAGGCACAACTCAGGGCTTGAGTTTTCTTGTATGGGCAAAGGGGTTGCTGCTAAGCTGTGAATCTGAATGTCCGAAGCCTGTATCTCAACTCCGCCAAGTTTTACTTTAGGGGCTTCTACTAATTTTCCTGTAAAGGTTACGGTGGATCCTTCCGTCAACAGGCCGACTTGATTGGACAAGCTGTTTTCTGCTGATTTCTCTATCACAACCTGAACGCAGCCAGAGGATTCACGTACAACAACAAATTGCACGTGCTTTTGGTCGCGAATCTTTTCTACAAATCCTTGAATTTTTACATCTTCCCCAATTTTCTTAAGAAGGTCTTTTATCAGTGTTCTACGCATTTTTTCTCCATAAGATTAGGGTTGTCGAAAATCACCTAGGCCCAAGCTCTCAAATAGTCATGAAATATAGAAATTCTATAACAGGTAAAAATTTATATGAAAAGAAAAATTTAAAAAGAAAGGCCGGAAATAATAATTTATGAAAACAGGCCGCAGGCCTAATTCTAATCAGATAACGCAGATTCAGAAAATGATTTGGAAAAATCACTTTAATCACAATATTGATAATATTCTGAAAGCCAATATATAAATTTGTAATATTTATCAATTGGTTAAATGGATATCGCCCTGTTGATAAGTTTTTTAAAAAATGCTTTGGAAACCGAATTTTAGAAATGCTATAATACTTTTGGCTTAATGCGTAAGCCTCCTTCTACCCCTTAGGGCAATTGAAAGTTTTTAATGAACTTTTATGCCTAATAAGGAGATAGATATGATGGCGGAACATTTACGAAATATAAGAATAGAAAACCTACCCTTAGTAGATTTAGTTCCAGATCCACGCAACGCACGACTTCACTCAAAATCGCAACTTGATATACTTTCTCGGGCCATTAAAAGTTTTGGGTTCAAAAACCCAGTCTTAATTGATAGGAACAATCTTATTGTAGCAGGACATGGCCGGGTCGAGGCCGCTAGAAATATTGGTATGACAGAACTACCAGTCATTCGATTGGAGCATCTCTCAAATG
>CAZXAC010000353.1:0-2095 GCA_964638335.1 uncultured Lentisphaera sp.
AAAGCAAAGGAAGTCTTTGATGTGTCTGGCGCGGGTGACACAGTTATTGCCCTATATACATTGAGTCTTCTTTCCGGAGCCTCCTCGGAGGAGGCGGCTGAAATCGCAAATCACGCGGCGGGAGTTGTTGTCGGTAAAATCGGAGCATCAACCGCCTCAACTGAAGAGATACTTGAAAGTTTCAAAGGCGAAGGACTTAATTGAATAAGGCTGTTTTTCTTGATAGAGATGGAACGATAATAAAGGATGAAGGTTACCTTCGTGATCCGGATTCGGTATGTTTTTTGCAAGGGGCGATAGAGGCTTTGAAAGATTTGATGACCGCCGGATACATGCTTGTCCTCGTAAGCAATCAATCTGGGGTCGGGCGTGGATATTTTTCAGAAGATTCCGTCATGAAAGTGCATGAGAGGATCAAGGAAATCCTTGCAAGAGAGGGTGTCGTCCTGGATGGCATATATTACTGCCCTCACGCCCCGGAGGAAGCCTGTGAATGCCGGAAACCTTCTCCAGGAATGATATTGCGTGCGGCAAAGGAATTGAAAATAGATCTGTCAAAGTCTGTTATGATAGGCGACAAGCAATCAGATCTGGACGCCGGCTCAGCCGCCGGATGCGGTTGTAGCCTGATTCTGAAAAATGATTGTGTGCGGTCGGAAGAGCATGGCAGACTTGTTTTCGGTTCCTTGTCCGAAGCAGTTCGTTTTATATTGTCCGACGATAGAAAAAAATCTAAGAGCCGTAAATGAGTAGATTTTTGTTTGTTTTGGAGCCAGGCAATGCTTTTCCACATTTAAAATGGAGGCAACTTGAAAAAACTTATAGTCATCCCAGCTAGATTTGCAAGCACCAGATTTCCAGGCAAACCTTTGGCTCTGCTTGGCGGAAAACCAATGATCCAACGGGTCTACGAAAACGCATCAGATGCCGGGAAATGCCCAGTGATAGTCGCCACCGACGACAAACGTATCGCGGAGGTCGTCCGCAGCTTTAAGGGTATTGCTGTTATGACTTCCCCAGAGCATCCGTCTGGCACTGACAGAGTCAAGGAGGCGATGGAAAAATTCATGCCGGACTGCGATGCCGTTATAAATCTGCAGGGAGACGAGCCTTTCGTTCCTCCTGAATTGATAAGGGACATTATAAAGAGGCTTGAAGCTTCCACTGAAGATGAGATAATAACAGTGGCGGTTAAATGCGGTCGTGGCGAAATAGCAGAAAATCCAAATATTGTAAAAGTTGTGGTGAACAGGAATAAAGAAGCTCTGTATTTCAGCCGATCACCTATCCCATACCAGAGGGATAATTCCGATGATACTGGCCTATTGCGACATTGGGGAATATATGCCTTTAGGCGCAAAGCAATCTTGAAGTTTGTGTCCCTGCCAGAATCAGCAATCGAAAAATGCGAGAAACTGGAACAGCTCCGCGCCCTAGACAACGGAATGCGTATTTCGGTGATAATCACCTCCGCTCAAAGCATTGGCATAGATACTCCGCAGGACCTCGAAGAGGCTGAAAAATTTATTCTTAAATGGGAAAAATTAAAATAAGGCTTTATATTTGAAAATGAAAAATTTTAATATAACGGACAAAATAAAAGTTGGAGGGAAACTCCTTCTCATCGCAGGGCCCTGCGTGGTCGAGGGTCTTGAAGTCTGCTTGGAGACCGCGGAATTTATTGCGAAATTAGCGAATAGGCTGGGAATCCAATATGTTTTTAAAGCTTCATACGACAAAGCAAACCGCAGTTCAATTTCTTCATTCAGAGGACCAGGGGTGGAAAAAGGTCTCCAGATCCTCTCAGAGATAAAGACCAGATTAAAATTGCCTGTCCTTACAGATATACATGAAAAAGGTCAGGCGGAAATTGCCGCTCAGGTTGTTGATGTAATACAAATACCTGCATTTCTATGCAGGCAGACATCCCTTTTGACCGAAGCCGCCGAAACTGGAAAGACGGTAAACATCAAAAAGGGTCAGTTTATGGCTCCTTTGGATATGAAGAATGCCGTCGAAAAAGTCTATTCTGTTGGCAACAAAAAAGTTCTCCTAACCGAAAGGGGCACATTCTTCGGCTACAACAATCTCGTAG
>CAZXAC010000354.1:0-2089 GCA_964638335.1 uncultured Lentisphaera sp.
ATAGTATTCAAACTTTATCGGTGAGTTAGCTACATAATTTTTACCCCATAGATATACTTGCTTTGTCTCCAAAAATTCCGGCTCTTTCTCACCAAATAAATTAACTGTTCCGACTTTTGGATTGTGTTTGCCAACCGTAACTTTTTTGCCAACTCGCCTATTATTATCTGCCGTGTCGTCTTTTGTTAGATCTTTTAAAATTTCTGTCCATTCTCTTTCTGCTTCGCTATCAAAAGAAAATTTATCTTTTCCATCGTTTCGTTTCCACACCCAATCGCCGATATTCACATAATTGCCATTGTCCGTATAGTGCGAATTTGGCGCAAAAGATACTTCTACATCTTGTCCCTTTTCGTCTTTAACTACTTCCATGCTTTTTTCATAATCATTCACATATTGACTGCTTTCACTTGCCACCACCTCAATATTCTCGGTAAACTCCCTCCATTTTTCGTAAGTGATCGCATAATCTTCACCCATCTCTCGCACGCTGTTTTCGGCTTTCACAAAATCTCGCCACAAAGTAAAAATAGAACTCGGAGCAGATACGACAGATTGACTAGCCAATAATGTCACCAGATCAAAACTGGCCTTTTTCGTCAAAGGTTTGAGCCGTGTTGTTTTAATCTTGATCTCATCGGTAATAATTTTGTTATCTTGCCACAATTTTACACCAAAACTCTTACGTAAATCTTCTGGAACAATCCCCCAAATCCAGGCAGTCATAGCGAGTTTTTGTGCTTCTTCTGAAAGTGTCTCAAAATCAAGCAGTCGCGGGTTTCGTCTTACTCTCCCCATCACTTGCTCGTCCAGCTGTTTGCTCTTACTATCCCGCATTTGGAAAAGCATGCAAGCACGGGGAATATCCCACCCTTCGGTGATCACCATTTTGAAAATTATGATATCAATCGTGCTGGAATTTTCTTTGGCATAATCTTTCCATTTGCTTACCGGCAACTTTTTCGCCTTAAAGGTGTCGTTTGTGTCACACTGCTTCTCATCATTGACGATTATCATCCACTTCAGGTCTGTGTGTTCTGTCTTATCTAACTCCTTTTTTATCTTGGCGATTTCAGCATCCGCCTTGTCTTTATTGCTAATCTGGATAATGAGGCATGGGTTTACGCCAAGCAGGTTGCGATAATCTTTTTTCACTTCTTCAAATTTTTCAATCGCGCTCGCCACATTGATACTTGGGTCATCGATCAACTCAATGTCTTTGATGAGTTTCGCATTCACCGCGTCATCGTTTTTAATCTCTGCATCAGGATGTTGTCCGCGTGAGAGTTTTGGCGTGGCGGAGAAGTTGTATATTTTGGTAAAAAATTTTTCCGACAGATTGTCTAAGTTATTGGTGGCAATATGACATTCGTCTTTAATCAAATAAACTTTTTTCTCTTGTCCTCCCATCCACTGCGCACCAGTCATATTCTGCAAAAAGCCTTCCATCGCCCCTTGCATGAGTCGTCCACCTTTTTTATATAAATCTCGGGGCAAAAGATACACATTGTAGTCAGTCGGCACAAACAACCGTTCTTCGCCCGCAATCTGGCTACTAATAAGATACGGTTTTAATTCTGGAAAATTGCCCTTGGCCGAGTATTCCAAAAACTTTTCGTAATTTTGTGTGGCAAGATCACCTTTTGAAAGTGTAGACACAAGAAAAATTACATTTTTGTCCGTCGACAAAATGCGATTTATCATATCTGCCATCATATAGGTTTTACCGCTTCCAGTCGGCGCCTTAAAAGTTAACTCGTCTTGTTTAGCTGTGAGTTCAACTAATTGAGCAACGGCATTTTGTTGTAAATCAATGGCTTCTTGTTCCATAATTATTTGTCTTCAATAGTTTTTTGGGTGCTTTCAAAATTTTCACACACCCATTTTATTTTTTCCTTCACCCCGAGTTTCTCCTGTCCATACAAGGTCTCATCTATTTGTGTAAACGGCTCATCAGAATACGGCGCGACAGTGACAATATCATAGACATCAAGGTTATCGCCGAGAAGTTCATTTTTTTCATTCCACTTAAAGTCTTTGGTGCCGTCATAACACTCACCAGTCATCACCCGCTTGAGACGTTTACTCG
>CAZXAC010000355.1:0-2063 GCA_964638335.1 uncultured Lentisphaera sp.
ACTCAGATAACCGACGCCCTCTGCGTAGTGCACGCGCACGGAGTCCTCCATCGCGACATAAAACCCCAAAACATTCTCCTGAATCAGAACAATGATGTCAAGATAATAGATTTTGGCGTTGCGAGGGTGGCGGGTTCAATGCTTACCATGACGAATTCCCAGTTTGGCACTCCGATGTACATGTCTCCTGAGGCATTTGATGGAGCCAGGGATATAGATGAGCGGTCTGATATATTCTCTCTTGGCGTGATAGCCTACGAAATGTACACTAAGCGGAAGCCGTTCATGGGTACTGGAATCGAAAAGTTGATATTCAACATCAAGTTCACTCCGCCGGATGATCCGTTGAAATATAATCCAAACATACAGCCGGAAGTCCGCGAGATGATATCATTCATGCTCAGAAAGGATCCAGAGGAACGCTACCGCAACGCAAATGAACTGATGAAGACGATAGAAGACATTAGCAACTACAGGTACAAGATCAGGGAGAAGGACGGACTTACTGGAAGGATTATGGGCAAAAAAAACTTCTGGAACTCGTAATACTCAGTATAAAAACTTGTTTTACCTTCCTTCGCAGTTATATTACGCGCATTTCAAACAAAGAACGACAATACAAGAATTTTTACAACAGCGATGAACAAAAGATTGGAAAACTTTAAACTGATCATTCCGCATACACGGGGCGTCGCGCATTCCCTCCTCTCATGAGTCAATTCCCACTCGAAACAATCAGACACAGTGCCGCGCATGTAATGGCCGCCGCCGTAAAGAGGCTTTTCCCGGAAGTGCTTTTCGACATAGGTCCGTCGGTCGACGAAGGATTCTACTACGACTTCGACATGGAACATCGGCTTGTCCCGGAAGACCTCGAACGCATAGAAGATGAGATGCGCAGGATCGTCATAGAGAAAAGTCCTTTCGTCAGAAAGGTGATGGCGAGAGATGAAGCCAGAAGTTTTCTGTCTGGACAGGGACAAAAATATAAATTGGAAAGGTTGGACGATGTTCCAGAGGGCGAGGAAATAAGTTTCTACGAATGTGCCGGCTTCAGCGATCTATGCAGGGGCCCTCATGTGGAAAATTCCGGACAGATAGGGGTCTTCAAACTCCTTTCAATCGCAAGATCTTATTACAGGGGGAAGGACGAAAATCCCATGCTCCAGAGGATATACGGCACATCATTTGCCGATAAGAAGGGCCTTGATGATTATATCAAATTCCTCGAAGAAGCCAAAAAGAGAGATCACAGGAAGCTCGGAAAGGAACTCGACCTTTTCAGTACATCTGAATCGGTAGGTCCGGGGCTGATAATATGGCACCCTAAGGGTGCCAGGATACGCAACACCATCGAAAGTTTCTGGCGCGAAGAGCATTATCGGAACGGTTATGAACTGCTTTATACCCCCCACATAGGGCTTTCAAATCTGTGGGAGACAAGCGGGCATCTCGATTTCTATAGCTCCGCCATGTACGCTCCGATGGAGATAGACGAAAACAAGTATTATATCAAGCCTATGAATTGCCCGTTTCATATACAAGTTTATAAGTCAGGAGTGAGGTCGTACAGGGATTTGCCGTTGCGATGGGCGGAGCTTGGTACAGTGTATCGCTATGAAAAAGGAGGAGTGCTACACGGACTCCTGAGAGTCAGAGGCTTTACCCAGGACGATGCTCACATATTCTGTGCTCCTGAAAACATTGAAGAGGAAATAGAAAGAGTGCTGCGTTTCAGCCTTAATATCTGGAAAACATTCCAATTCAAGGAGATAAAGGCTTATATCGCCACGAAACCAAAGGAATCAGTGGGGGATGAATCAAGGTGGAAACAGGCCACCGAATCGCTCCAAAAGGCCGTCCAAACTGTCGGTATAGAATGCAAGATGGACGAGGGTGGGGGAGCATTCTACGGACCTAAGATAGATTTGAAGGTGCTTGACGCCCTTGGCAGGGAATGGCAGATGAGCACCATACAGTTCGACTTCAACCTGCCTGAGCGTTTCGATATGAATTTTATAGGTAGCGATGGTCAGAAGCACCGTCCTTACATGGTTCATAGG
>CAZXAC010000356.1:0-2057 GCA_964638335.1 uncultured Lentisphaera sp.
AAGATATTACTAAAGGTAGGGCTATCAAATGAGGAAGAACTTCAGTCTTCGGGGGGCCAGAAAAATACGTCAATCAGCTATTCGAACCATTTATTTATGATTATAGCTAAGAGGTTATATAGTCCATGGATCACGCATGCGACTGTAACATATTTCGTTACAATTCCCAAGTCAGCTTTCTTCTTCAAAGCAATCGTCTCGCGCCAGACTTTTATAAGCCCTATTGATGATACGGATGCGCATCCCGAATGGAGAAGCATGCAGATGGTCCAACGCCACAAGACAAGCCTTTCAGACGGTTCGGACACGTATACATGTAGGTAGAGGAGGTTTTCGGTAAAGGCGAAGAAGAGCCCAGACATGGCACAACACACGAATATTTGAAAAGGAGATTTGAATAAATACGGTTTTTTTTCAACTGTCACCAAAGCCGAAGAAATTTTAAGTATCTCTTCCAAAATTGGTCCAATTATGAGAACCGCCATTAAGCCGAAACTCCCCTGCCCTTGCAATGTAAGGATGAAGACGCCGAAAATCGCCCATATTCCGGAGAACAATACTAGGAACAATGTGTTTAGCCAGGTTTTATCTTCCGCCGTTGTTGCTATCTTTTCGTTCAGCCAGGTGGAGTAAGTGAGTTTTTCAGAATCAGATTTATTTGTAAGTTCAGGACTCAGACCGGGCTCATCCCATACGCTGTGTTCGACAGCTTGATCCGGATTGTTTTTACGATGAGACAATATTTCATCCGCCTTGTCTTCGGAAGAGTCAGCCCTAAAGTCCCCTTTTAGCTGCGGCTCGAATTCGATGGACTGAAATTTTTTACTGTCCTTCATTTTTCCGAAACGCTGTGGCAGAGGCTATGATCGTCACCATCACGGAACCTTTTCTTGAATCGGCGCTTCCGCCGATGTCTGCCGAGTCCATGCGCAGGTTGCAAATTGCGTTATATCCTTCCAACTTCGCCTGTTCTATGATCCTTAGCAAAGCCTCACGACGAGCTCGAACGGCGAGAGACTGAAAACTTTTCATCTCTCCGCCGAAAAAGTTACGAATTCCCCCCGCAAATCTCTTGTAGTAGTCGCTGGCTATTGTCACTTCGCCTGTAAATAGTTTTGGAGTTGGCGTATCCGTTGAAATTCCAGGGAATGATTTTAGGTCGGAAACGGAAAATCCCGCCACGGCTTTTTCCCTTTCTTCCAAACTCTTTAGGTGTTTTCTCTCTGCCGATCTTCCAAAGAAGAATCCTATAGGTACGAATATAAGAAGTTGAAATATCAGATCCATTTTAGCTGATCCTTTTGTTTGCTCAAGCCTCGCACTTGGACACTATTACCGCGGTTCCGTAAGCATAAAGTTCTGCGGCTCCGGAAGTTATAGCGCTGGTTGAGAATCTTACGTTGACTACCGCATTTGCCCCCAGCTGTTGTGCCTGCGCAAGCATCCTCTCCATCGCCTCTCTGCGGGATTCAGTGAGCAATTCGGTGTATCCCTTGAGTTCTCCTCCAACGAGATTCTTGAAGCTTGCTGCGATGTCGCGTCCGGCGTGTTTGGCTCTTACCGTGTTGCCCTGCACCATGCCTTTCATTTCAACGATCTGATACCCTGGTATTGTTTCCGTATTTACAACTATCATAACATCCTCCAATTTGTTTTATGTAAGTTGCCGCATCACTACTACTAGTATTGAAACAGAACCGACTTTAGATATATGCCTCGCGGGTTCGAAAACCCGCGCTCCTTTATCTATATCTAAATACGATTACACGACTATTCATAACCCAGAGAAACATTATCCTACGAATTGCGGGAGCGGATAATTAACCATGAAATCTTTGATTTCTGACTTTATCTTAGACAAAGAGCTTTCGTCCTCTTTTTTTTCTACGGCCTGAGTTATCCATTTCGCAATTTTCCCCATTTCTTTTTCTTTCATGCCACGCGTGGTGACAGCCGGAGTCCCGATCCTTATTCCGCTTGTTACGAAGGGTTTTACGGGGATGCGGCGGTCCGCTCTGAACTCCGCCTTGGCCTCTTTCAGTGTCTTTAAGAGCGCC
>CAZXAC010000357.1:0-2047 GCA_964638335.1 uncultured Lentisphaera sp.
TCATATAGTGCATCAAATATTGACAGTGCTGTCAAAAGATTGGAAGATTGGATCGCGGAACATCCAATTTACAGCAAGATCGGCGATCCGTATGCGATATTCTGGGATTCTCCTTTTAAATTGTGGTTCCTTAGGCGTTTTGAAATACATGTCCCTGTAAAGAAAAACAAAGAGGAGACTCCTTAGCTTCTGCAGATGCGTTTTTTCCAAGATTATCTTTCCGATAAGTTTTCGCACAGGGTTTATCGTGTCCCATTGGATCTTGGTTTTGGCTGTCCGCGCGGAGCTTCGATCGAAGAAAGGTGCTATTTCTGCGATGAAGATGGGGCGAGGGCATCCCACATATCTCTGGGCATGAGCATTGAAGAGCAGGTCCGCCGTGGCGTGGATTTTGTAAGGAAGAGATATGGCGAAGATTGCGGTCTCGCCGCATACGTTCAAGCGCATACCGGCACCAACTCAAATCCTGCAAAACTACGAGAGCTCTATACAAAACTACTTCGCATGGCGGAATTCGACTGTCTTATCATTGCCACCAGACCTGATGCTTTGACCGGAGAAATAATTCAAGTTCTGTCTGAATTGTCCAAGAAAATTGAACTATGGGTCGAACTTGGCGTGCAGACCGCAAATGATGATACTCTGAAAAATATCAATCGTGGACATGATTTTGCTTCTGTGGTAGATGCCGTAAGGAGCCTCGATGCTGGGGGCGTTAATGTCGCGGCGCATCTGATAATCGGACTTCCTGATGAGGGGCTTCGCGATTTTCGCAGAACAGCCGAAAAGATATCATCTCTTCCGTTCAAGGCGGTGAAGATACACAATCTTCTGGTGCTTAGGAATACCGTCTTCGAGGCATGGTATAAGGATGGACGGATAAGAACGATGAATGAACACGAATACGCAATTGCCTTGATTGATTTTATCAGGAGGCTTCCGCAGGATTGGCTTCTGATGAGAGTGTGCGCTGACGCAGACAAGGATAAGATAATTGCCCCCAAATGGAGCATGGAAAAGCATCAGTTTATTGAGATGATACGTTCTATGATTGATGGAGCTGACGATTCAAAATTTTGCGAAGTTCGCACCGCGGACGGGTCTTCTACGTTATGGCACCCGGTATACAGGGAGCATTACCGTTCTCTGGCGGGGGCGAGAAGCGAATCTAGGATAAAATTTTTGGAAGCTTGCGAAATTCGCAAAAAATTGGTCTCAAACAATAACCTCAGAATTCTTGAAGTGGGCCTTGGGATCGGATGCAACCTCTCCGAGACATTGAAACTTTTGCGTGAAACAGGAAATGAATGTTTCCTAGATTATGTTTGCATTGAAAACGACATGTCCGGTCTAGAGAAAGCGATCTCTGTCGGGATTGTAGAAGATGTGGACATGCCAGTAATGAATGGACTTGTGAGGGATGCTTTTTACGTAGGAGATTCATTCCGTGTCACCCTCTTGAAATCTGAGGCAAGGATTGCCGTAAGCAATTTGACTGGTTTTTTTGATGCGGTGTATTTGGATCCGTTTTCCACCGATAAGAATGTTGAATTATGGACATTCGATTTCATAAAGAAGATTTCAGAGCATATGAAAAATGATTGTATTATCGCCACTTATTCTTCGGCTTACCCGGTAAGGGGAGCGCTTCTGAGGGCAGGAATGCATCTGGGGGAAAGCCCTCCTTTTGGTAGGAAGAGAGGCGGAACCTTGGCTTCATTCGATAAAACTATCATATCAAACCCTTTGAATGAAAGGGAGATAAGAATAATAAGCGGTTCTACGGCAGGCCTGCCCTATCGTGATCCTTTAATGTCGGATACACATGAAGTCATTCGCGACAGGAGAAATAGGCTTGTGCGCCGGCTTCGCTCAAGAGGAGTGCCAAAGTGGGCAAGTTTCTGAACTTTTATGTCCGGTCCAACTATCCATAGCCAAGATCCCTCGGGGGGATGTAGTGGGGGAAGACGTTCTGGAGTCGCGCGGCCACAGTCGGAGAAGGATATTGGCAACGATATTATTGGTCTGCGCAGAGGACAGATTGCAA
>CAZXAC010000358.1:0-1975 GCA_964638335.1 uncultured Lentisphaera sp.
CGGGATGACTGGCAGACCCTCATCAAATGCGGAGGCGGACAGCTTAACAACTGGGGTCCGCATATCATAGATCAGGGATTGCAGTTCTTAGATTCACCGGTGGCTGAAATCTGGAGCGATGTAAGGAAAGTTGCCGCCGTAGGCGATGCCGAGGATCACTTCAAAATTATATTAAAGGGTAAAAACGGCAGGATTGTGGATATCGAAATCAGCGGTGGTGTGGCGATACCGCAGCCAGAATTCATCATTTTTGGAACAAGGGGGGCCTTGCTCTCATACGGAGAGATCAGTCCGGATAATTCCCTTACTGTCAAATATATAGATCCGAAGCAAAAACTGAAGAAGATCAAGGCGGATCCGGGTAATCCGCCTTTGCAGGTTGTGACATCGGTAGGCGGACCAGGGAAAAAAGAGACTCTCAATTGGATAGAGAAGAAGATTACCATTGAGCCTGCTCCTCTGAACATATGGAAAAGCCTGTATGAGTCAATACGCGAGAAGAAAAAATTCCCCGTCACGATAGATCAGGCCTTGGAAGTTGTGAGAGTAACCGAAATAGTCAAAAAAAACAGCAGCTTTTATAAAGCATAAACAATAAGGAGTTTACGATGAAAAGATTCAAGTATTCAGTAAATACGAACACGTTCAGAAATAAGATGACCAACGCCGAGATAGCGGCGCTGTGCAAGAAAACTGGAGCAGATGGCATAGAATGGGGTTTGAAGACTCTTGAGACCGCAAGGGCTGATGCTTTGGAGATGAAAAAGCTTACCGAAGACGCAGGAATGGAGATTTTAGGATTCCTCAATGCCGGTAAAATGTGGCAGCAGGATGAGATGCGGCGATGGAGCGAGGCGGTTGCTGGATGCGGAGGTCGCACCCTCAGGGTATCTCATCCATGGTTTGCCTGGAACTACGATGAATCCCTGCATCAGCCTGAGAGTTATCTTGATCTTGTGAAACGCACCATTGAAGCAGCAAAAATGCTTGAATCCCTCTCGAAGGAATATAAGATAAAATATGTGCTTGAGATGCACAGCGGCAGCGTCACTGCAGATCCATGGGCGGTCCGGCATATCATGAAGGACGTTGACCCGAACTGCGTCGGAACAATTTATGATCCGGCAAATACCGTAGTTGAAGGCTTCATCCGTCCTCGTGGAGCATGCGAACTGATGTGCAAGCATCTCGCCTACGTCCACGCTAAAAATCTCATGTTCATTCCGGCCCCATTGCTTTGCGAACCAGGGCATCCGAAAAGAATGAAATGGAAATATCAGCGCGTACTTTTGGATCAGGGAATGGTTGATTACGCCGAAGTCTTCTTCGCATTGAAATGTGTAAAGTTCTCCGGATGGATTTCCTTGGAGGAGATGGTGAATGAAGATTACGTCAAGGAGATCTCGGAAGGTATTGCATTCTTGAAGGAATGTGAGAAAGCTGCCCCGGAACAGCCTTGCGAGCCATTTAAATATTTCAATTGATTTTGAAAAGTACATAGATTTCTTGTTCAAAAAAATGAATCATATGTCAACATTATCGTAATTGTTATCTGTCGTCGCCCTTTAGACTATTGGACTGTAGCGGACAAGGTTGTGTTCCTAATTGAATGAAGACGTTCTACGATTACGGGAATGATTATGATAGCGAAAACGATGAAGAAGATACTTCAAGAAGTCGCCACATCGTCTTATTTTTCGACATAACAATCTCGTCAGGCGGGCAGGCTGTGTCGCGCCGGCTTCATCAAAAGCGGTCTGCTATCTATTTGAGTCCGACTTGGCCTAGTATATAACTCTCGTTTTTTCTCGTTTTTTGCAGTAAATATCGACGCAAAGCAGGATTTTTTATCGTAAAGAGTATTATTTTTATCGAATAAAGTATTGATATTGTTTTTATTTCGATGTATAATGGTGCCAGAGATGGGAAGTTCCGTCGGCAATCATTTTCATTTTGGGGTGGCTTATGTTTTCAA
>CAZXAC010000359.1:0-1955 GCA_964638335.1 uncultured Lentisphaera sp.
CTCTTTGGGTTATGGTGTGACAGTTCGGAATCGGTATCGAATTAAGGATAAAATAAACTTAGGATACGAAAAACTTTATGCATACTGCGTGGCTATCGAGTTGGCTGTACGTACCGTTTCTGGGAAGCGTTGAAAAGATACTGTAACGTGGACAAGAAATTTTCGATACCGATACCGACTTGTCCCCCATAGCCCGAAGCGCGACGGAGGACGCCGACCCCGATTTGTTGCGACCTCAATATTGGATTTTATTCTTTATCGCAGAATGATTTTGCGAAATTCGCAAAGCTTCCTTCCCTTATATGCCGTCTTAGATTGCGCATCAGGTTGAAGTAGTAGTGCAGATTATGGATTGTGAGCAGTCTGATTCCGAGCATTTCGCCAACGTTTAGAAGATGGCGGATATATGACTTGCTGAAATTTTTACATGTGTAGCAGCTGCAATTTTCGTCGACAGGAGAGAGATCCTTTGCGTATCTAGCTGCCTTTATCGGTATGTCGTCTCCATTGCCAATGAAAGCGGTGCCATGCCTGGCGAGGCGAGTAGGCAGGACGCAGTCGAACATGTCTATCCCCTCGGATACGGCTCTTACGATTTGTTTTGGCATTCCGACGCCCATGAGGTATCTCGGTTTTCCCTCCGGTAGCAAAGGTTCGGTCCAACTGATGCATTCCATCATTGATTCCTCAGGTTCTCCCACGCTTAGACCTCCAAGGGCATATCCGTCGAAATCAAGATTTACCAGCTCCCTTGCCGACATCTCGCGCAGATCCTGAAATGTAGAACCTTGAACGATGGCGAATATTTTTTGTTCCTTGTGTAGAGGGAATTCCCTTGATATCTTTTCCCATTCATGTGTCACCTTGAGAGACTTAAGAGCTTCCTTGTGTGTTGCGGGGTAGGGGGTGCATTCATCGAAAGCCATGACTATATCCGAGCCCAGAGACTTTTGTATTGACATTGATTCACGCGGTCCAAGAAATATTTTCTGACCATCTATGTGCGAGGCGAACTCTACTCCGTCCGGGCGTATTTTTCTGATTTTTGAAAGACTAAAAACTTGGAAGCCACCACTGTCCGTAAGTATCGGCTTGTTCCATCCGCAGAATTTATGAAGGCCGCCGGCATTTTCTATAATTTCAACCCCGGGACGGGTGTAAAGATGATATGTATTGGCGAGCATTATTTCCGCACCAAGCTCATCGAGTTCCAGTGGTGTCACGGCCTTTACAGTCGCTCTTGTCCCGACAGGCATGTAGACAGGGGTTTCAATATCTCCATGCGCGGTTTTTATAAGCCCTATCCGAGCCTTGCTCCCATTACATTTTTTTTCTAATTTAAAAAACATTATACCCGTCTTTTTTTTTCCAATATACAGGGCGGATTTTATTTTTACAGCGGCAAGACTAAGAAGAAAATTCTCCTACTGCGGATATTCTTATGACGCATAATTCGTATCTAGGACAGACTCTCTTTGTCTCTGGATACATGTCAGTGTCGAAGGAGTTATACTCCAGCATAAGCGCAAATATCTAAGGAAGGTGTCTGTTTAAAACGCTTATCAGATTTAAACTGCCAAGTCTTCCTTGTCGGATGGGATAGGCTCTCTAGTTCCGCTGCAAAAAAGGGACATTCCGAAAGCGAGCGGACCAACACGGCCGATGAACATCAGTGCTATGATTATGGCCTTTCCGACGTTTGAGAGCTGCGATGTGATCCCAGTGCTCAGTCCGACTGTGCCCAAGGCGGAGGCGGCCTCAAATAGGAGGCTCTCAAAGTTTTGTGATTCCGACAATGAGAGAATAAAACATCCGACTATCAGGGAGCTGGCGTAGAAACCAAGAGTTGCCATTGCCAGCCAGACGCGCGCGTGTGGGATTTCCTTGCCTAGGAAGTATACCTTTTCTGAACCTTTCAGCGCACTGCGCATGACACCGAGAATAGCTGAAAAAGT
>CAZXAC010000360.1:0-1953 GCA_964638335.1 uncultured Lentisphaera sp.
GGATAAGTTTGAAGCAGAGCAAGCAGGGCAAAGCAAGGCTATGCTGCCAGCTGAGATGCCAATGGTTCAGGATGGAAGCATCAGGACCTTGGGTCTGACTCAATTCGTAGAATTCCCGTCAAGAGACGGATTTGATATAAGACTGGATATGACAGTTGAGTTTGAGCTCTTGCCGTCTAAGATTGCTTCCATCTTCATGCATTATGGAGATCTGCCAGCCGTTGTTGATAAAATAATAATGCCGCAAATACTTTCGATATCAAGACTGAAAGGATCCTCATATAAAGCTCAGGATTTCATAATAGGAGAAGCTAGGGAGAAATTCCAGGAAGAGCTTAGGGAATCTTTGGCTTCAGTGCTCGGAAGCAAGAACATCGTCGTACATAACTCCCTTATAAGATATGTCGACGTCCCAGAGCAAATACTTGATCCAATTCAGCAAAGGAGCGTTGCTCTCGAACAGAATCTAACCAACATAGAAAAACAAAGAACTGCAAAAAAACGTGCCGAACTTAACGCCGAAGAGGCTATGATAGAACAAAAGAAACAGGAAGTAGCTCAGGAAACTGAAAAAATGGCTGCTGAAATAGCGGCAAATAAAGACAAGGTTGTTGCTGAAATACGTGCAAACACCGAAAGAAAATCGGCAGAAATAGATAAGGATACGGCAGAGATAAAAGCATCAATAACAAAAAACCTTGGCGCCGCTAAGGCCGATATAATTACAATGGTGGAGGGCGAAAAAGCGAATGGATACCAGCTTAAGGTCAAGGCCGTAAGGGAGCCTTCCGCCTACGCATGGATAAATTTCGCCGAAAAATTGAATCCGGCTTTGTCAATAAAAATCCTGCATTCCGGAGAGGGAACTCTGTGGACAGATATCGAGAATACCGCATTTGGAAATGTTGGTGGCGCGTCGATCTTGTCAAAACCGACGAAGAAATAATTTGATTTCCGCTTTTCATGCCTTAACTTACAACCCGCTTTTCATCCTGATCGCGGATGATAAGCTTTTATATAATCAAAAAAAAGAACAACCAAACTAGGTAAAGAAAGTAATGAGTAAGAAAGAGTCTGAAAGAACCGTATCCCCGTATCTGGACATGAGCAACATCCCATCAATGGATGAATTGCTCGGAAAGGAAACCGTCAAGAAGGAATTCAAAGAAGGAACCATTATCCAAGGAGTCGTTGTAGAAAAAAGGAATAACGGCGTACTTGTTGATATTGGATACAAATCCGAAGGTTTTGTTTCCTCAGAAGAATTCGGCGCTAAATGGAGTGAAATTAAGGTTGGCGATACTATAAAAGTCTTCCTTGAAAATATAGAGAATGAAAGAAGCATGCCCGGAATCAGCGTAAGCAAAGCTGAATCCCAAAGCTCTTGGAGCGACCTCTTGACCAACTTCAAAGAAGGTGATGTGGTCAAAGGACTTATGAAGAGCAGAGTTAAAGGCGGAATTACAGTGGAAGTCAATGGCATCGAAGCCTTCCTGCCAGGTTCACAACTTGATATCGCCCCAGTGAAGAGCATGGACGACTTCATAGGAAAGGAATATGATGTTAAGATACTGAAAATAAATGAAGAGAGAAAAAATATAGTCGTTTCAAGAAGAGAGCTCCTCGAAGAAGATAGAGCTGGAAAGCGCGCCGCAATATTGAAAGAGATACATAAGGGAGATGTCCGCCCCGGCGTAGTGAAAAATATCACCGATTTCGGCGCATTCATAGACCTCGGAGGCCTTGACGGACTCTTACACATAACCGATATGTCTTGGAAGAGAATATCACACCCATCCGAAATGCTCTCAATAGGTCAGACTGTTGACGTTAAAATAATAGACATAGACGAAGAAAAGGGAAGAGTCTCTCTAGGATTGAAACAAAAATCTCAGGATCCTTGGGAAAATATAGACGGCAAGTATCCTGTTGGCACTAAGATAAAAGGCAAAG
>CAZXAC010000361.1:0-1952 GCA_964638335.1 uncultured Lentisphaera sp.
TCAGGGAATATGTACTTGTCAACCTGAGGCTTTATATTGACCTTCTTTACACCCTTGCATTTATTGAGTAGAGAGACCTGAATCTCGTTGTCGAAGTGGCCTATGTTGCAAACTATAGCTTGATCCTTCATTTTCTTCATATGTTCGAGCGTGATCACTTCCATGTTGCCGGTAGCTGTAACGAATATATCCGCCATATGTATTACGTCTTCGATTCTCGCGACCTGATATCCTGCCATCGCCGCTTGCAAGGCGCATATTGGATCTATTTCGGTTACAATTACTCTTGCTCCGAAGCCTCTCATTGATTGAGCGGAACCCTTTCCTACGTCTCCGAATCCGCAGACGACGCAGACCTTTCCTGCTATCATTACGTCGGTGGCTCTTTTGATTCCGTCCGCGAGGGATTCTCTGCATCCGTAGAGATTGTCGAACTTGGATTTTGTCACTGAGTCGTTCACATTGATTGCTGGAACAAGCAGAGAGCCTTCCTCCATCATCTGGTAAAGTCTGTTTACTCCAGTGGTTGTTTCTTCTGACACTCCTTCCCATTCCTTTACGACGGCGCTCCACCTGCGAGGATTGTCCTTTAAAATCTGTTTCAATAATTTGTTAAGTTCAAACTCATCCTCGCCACAAGTCTTCTTTGAGAGTATTGAAGGATCTTTTTCGGCATAATATCCGCGATGTATCATAAGCGTGGAGTCTCCGCCGTCATCAACTATGAGATTAGGTCCTTTTCCTCCGGGGAAACTGAGTGCTTTTTCCGTGCACCACCAATATTCTTCAAGAGTCTCGCCTTTCCAAGCGAAGACGGGTATCCCTTTTGCTGCGATTGCCGCCGCGGCATCGTCCTGGGTGGAGAATATGTTGCAGGAACACCATCTGACATCAGCTCCCAGCGATACCAGTGTTTCGATCAAAACGGCGGTCTCAACCGTCATATGGAGGCTTCCGGTGAGCCTTTTGCCTTTAAGAGGCTTGCTTTTGCTGTATTTTTCCCTAGTGGCCATCAGTCCTGGCATCTCCTTTTCTGCCATTTCTATTCTTCTTCTTCCGAGGGCGGCAAGACTTATGTCGGCCACTTTGTAATCGTTTTTCATGTTTAACAATCCTGTTTTTATTTAATTTTTGAAGGACTTTAAGTTAATTCAAGATGTTTTTTTTTCAACAGTGTGTAGATTTCAGCAAACAAAAAAAGGGTTTTTGCGTCCGATGGATCTTTCTTTATTTCTTTCATCTCTGGAGGCTGTGGGCTCAGTGCTTGCGGTTGCTATGGCGGGAGTTCTGCTTGTCCGTTTAAAAGTAATTGACAAGGCTGCGGTAAAGACATTAAGTTCCCTTGTTTTTACCATAATGCTTCCCTGTCTGCTCTGGACCAATGTGGCTTCACTGAAGGATTTGGATTTGCTGAAAAAATTTATAATTCTTCCTGTTGCTTGCGTTATATCAGTGTTTCTCGGAATGGTTCTATCCTACCTTTTTCTTCTGAGATCATCTTTGGATAATCCCATAAAGAGGATGATAATGACGGCTTGCGCTTTTGGGAACACCAGTTTTCTTCCTATCCCATTTCTTGTCGCATGCTGTGCTGTGTTTCCGGCACTCAGGGCTATTCCGGATTCCGCGGACCTTTCAATAACGTTTGTCTCGCTTTATCTCATACTTTATTCCCCCATGTTGTGGACCCTGGGCAAGTGGCTACTGTCCGGAAAGCCGATAAGAGAGGTTTCTTTCTCGCATGTCTTAAATCCTCCGGTCATAGGAATGATATTGGGGGTCGCCACGGCATTCATTCCACCAATTAAAAGTTTGTTTTTCTCAGAAGATGCCCCTTTGAGATTTGTCCTGAAGGCATCTTCCGTGCTTGCATCTGGCACGATTCCGTGCGCGCTTTTGGTGCTTGGGGCAGGATTTTCATTCAAACCTGAAAAGAGGACCGATATCTTTGT
>CAZXAC010000362.1:0-1932 GCA_964638335.1 uncultured Lentisphaera sp.
TAAAGGACCTACAAAAGTGCAGGAGTACATTGTCAATGAGATTCAGGAAGTTTACCGTATGCAGGGGGTGAAGATCAACGACAAGCATTTTGAAATTATCGTTCGACAGATGATGCGTAAAGTTGAAATTGACGACTCGGGTGACACCAAGTTCTTAGAGAATCAGGTAGTGGACAAGTGGGAATTTATGGATGAGAACGACTGGATTTATGATAAGAAGGTAGTAATTGACGCCGGAGATTCCACCGAAGTATTACCGGGACAGATTATTACTGCACGTAAACTGCGCGATGAAAACTCAATCCTTAAACGTCGGGATATGAAGCTTATCAACGCTCGCGATGCCATCCCTGCCACTTCAAATCAGGTATTGCAGGGGATTACCAGAGCTGCACTCCAAACCAAAAGTTTCATCTCTGCGGCATCGTTCCAAGAGACTACTAAAGTGCTCAACGAGGCGGCAATTTTCGGCAAAGCCGATACGCTTGAAGGGCTCAAGGAGAATGTTATTTGTGGACACTTGATCCCTGCCGGAACGGGTATGAGAGAATTTGACAACCTGATTGTTTGCTCAAGAGAAGAGCAGGAACTGTTGGCAAAATCCGAAAAGGGAATTGTAGTTACCGATAGTATAGAGGAACGATAGAATAATATACTTTTTTGAAGAAGCGAGGGTTTTCTCCCTCGCTTTTTTTATCTTTAAGCCCATCAATTTTTATAGCCATGAATGAGAAGAAAAACCAGTTGAATATTGAACTCAGCGATGATATTGCCCAGGGCAATTACGCAAATTTGGCCATTATTACCCACTCTGCTTCGGAATTTATCCTTGATTTCGTGAGGGTTATGCCCGGCTTGCCAAAGGCAAAAGTGCAGTCGAGGATTGTGCTTACTCCCGATCATGCCAAGCGTTTGCTGATGGCACTTAAGGACAATGTATCCAAGTTTGAGAATACGCACGGCCCAATAAAGGTAGGAGAGTCAACCCCGGGGATGCCGCCTTTCCCAATGAATTTTGGAGGAGGTACTGGCGAAGCGTAGCAGGGTTATTTTATTGGCATTTATTTATTTCGAAGCACGCCTTTCTTTAATCTGTCATTGCCATAAACCATTTCGGGATGAGTAAGTTATATCTGGTACCCACGCCCATTGGCAATCTTGAGGACATTACCTTAAGGGCATTACGCGTGCTGAACGAATCGGCAATTATCCTTTGCGAAGATACACGTACAAGCGGAATTCTGCTGAAACACCATGGGATAAAAGCACCCCTGTGGTCGCATCACAAGTTCAATGAGCACAACACAGTAGATCAGATTGCAGATAGAATCGCCTCGGGACAAACGGTTTCCTTGATATCCGATGCCGGTACCCCCGGCATTTCCGATCCGGGATTTCTTCTCGTTCGCACTTGTATTGAACGGGGAGTAGAGGTGGAGTGCCTTCCAGGTGCCACTGCCTTTGTCCCGGCGCTCGTTGCCAGCGGTTTGCCTTGCGACAGATTTATCTTTGAGGGTTTTCTCCCCACAAAAAAAGGACGTATTAAGCGGATTGAAGCGCTGAAGGACGAAGATCGCACCATGGTATTCTACGAATCGCCATTCAGGCTCGTTAAGCTGCTGCAACAGCTTGCCGAAGCGTTGGGGGAGGAGAGAAAGGCCAGCGTTTCGCGCGAGATTACTAAGGTGCATGAGGAAACAGTAAGAGGAACCCTATCCCATTTAATACACCATTTTCAAACGAAGGGCGTGAAAGGCGAGGTGGTTGTGGTGGTTGGAGGTAAACATTAAAAAAACCTGCCATTTAAAATCAAACAACAGAATCTTATTCAGCATTTTTGTAACGAAGAATACCGTCTTTGCTTTTTAAATACGATATTTCCTGACTTGTTCCCTTTAGTGCGTTAGATATAACTTTTCAATTATTTTCAAG
>CAZXAC010000363.1:0-1928 GCA_964638335.1 uncultured Lentisphaera sp.
CGCCAAAAATGTTTTCATCGATTAACGTTGTAAGGCCATACAATTCCAGTAATGAATTTTGCAAGGGCGTTGCCGTAAGCAGCAGCTTACGGCAGCCTTCCGTGGCCCATCGAATTCCCTGACCAACTTTATTGCTAGCGCGATAGGCGTTGCGAAGTTTATGGGCTTCATCGATAACAACCAAGTCCCAGGAAATAGTTTTTATCTCTTCTTTGATTTTATTGACAAAGTTATAGGAAGCAACAAGTACTGCCTTTTGTTGAAGCGGATTTATTTCCTGTTTTTTTGCCTCGGAAAATGACTTTGTATCAAGAATAATCACCGGAAGGTTGAATTTCTCTTCAAGTTCAAGAGCCCATTGTTTTCGGATTGATGCAGGGGTGATAATGAGTATCCGTCTACGCCGTTCCGCCCAATATTGACAGAGGACAATTCCGGCTTCAATGGTTTTTCCAAGACCTACCTCATCGGCTAAAATACTTCCCATGGATAAAGGCGATTGCAGGGCAAATAGAGCCGCTTCGATCTGGTGCGGGTTTAAATCTACTGATGCATTGAATAGCGCCATAGACAAGCGATCTTGGCCATTGACCGTTTTTCGAGTTAAATCATGAGCTATGTATTTGCAATGGTAGTCGGTCAAGTCCATTCGTTATTAATCCTATTTTTTTGTTATCTCTTCAGCCCACCATCGACTTGGTGCGATTCGGTGAGTATCAGTAGCGTACTTAGGGGTGCGTTTGATTATACCATATTCTTTTTTTTTAATGTTTAGTATCGTGAAAGCCACAAAAAACCAACAATTAGACAAAGGGTGCGGTTATACGCAATAGCATAAGCAATGACGCTTTTACCCCAACCGACGACATATACGAAAATGCCTCATGGGTGTTTCTATTTCTATAGATCGATATACCTGATTGAAACCGGATAAAAAAGTAACCGATCGAGGTCTTTATTACTTCGGATAACGGTTCCCCCTGATTTGTGATAAAACGGGACACGCTTCCTGACTATTCAGATATATACAACACCCTTTTTTAAGAATATTCTTGCAGAATACCATGATTTCAGGTGTAAATCCCTGCCGTTTTTCCCGGAGTAGTGAAGAAAATCTTGTCTTGACATGAATTACGCTGTAAAATCTCATGTTATGAACAAAGACATCTCACACAAAATCAATGCATGCATTGTTTTCGTAGATATTCGGGGATTCACACAATGGTCAGAACACACACAAGTATTCGAGCATTCTCCAAAATTTATTCAAAGTTTTTATTCATTACTTGACTCACACTTCGGATCTTCACACTGGCAAATTAAAACACTTGGAGACGGTGCAGTTTTGGTTCTCGAACTTGATCAAAATCAAACCACTGATTTCCAGGATTTATTATCCGGGATTCTGAGCGAGATCAATAAAATCAATATAGAATTTGAAACTGAATGCAAGTCATTCGCAAAACTTCAAGGTCAAAAAACAAACCTGACTCTGGGATGGGGCATCACACGAGGAACCGTCAATAAAATAGAGTCTGTATCTACAAATAAGCCTGATTATCTTGGTCCCGACCTGAACAAGGCAGCACGACTCTGCGATATCGCCCGCCCGTTCGGAATTGTCATCGACAGGGACGACTTTCAAGATAAACCATTAATCGATGGATATGAGTTTTTCCAACAGGAACGACATCTGAAAAGCCTGAGCTCTGTAGTATCTGTCTGGGTCACCAAAGAAATCGCAGAAACATTTCATCCACGAGAAGAATTGAGAGAAACACCTGAGGTACACGTTGCAGGAATTTGTTTTAAAGGTGATAAATCAGAACCTCGAATTTTAATATCCCGCAGGAAAGAGACAAGAAAACTGTACCCTAGGCTATATGAAGGGTGCGGAGGACAACTTCGTTTATCAGAACGCTTTGAAG
>CAZXAC010000364.1:0-1927 GCA_964638335.1 uncultured Lentisphaera sp.
TGGCTTTGTGGTGATAGTCCAGACGGAACGCTTATTTCTGTTTTCTGTAGGTACATGATTTTGCGTAGATTCTAAACCCGTACCCCACCTTTTATTATTTTCCTTATGGACCAGTCCACTACTTTTATACCCTCCAGATTTTTCTTGTATCGCTTCTTGGTCGTAGTAATACCTTGCCGATTTCGTCAGCAAGAAAATATACTCATGTGATTTTGTGCATCTATCAGTCACGCTCTCCGGCATGGGGTTCGGTTTTGAATTGTGTGTTAATATCCCCGAAGCTAAAGCGAATAAATGAGGTTCATCGGTTACGCCAATATCATAGACTTCTCGACATCTTGCCTTTCGTATTTCAACTACTTCCGATTTATTTTTCTGGTTCCAATGTCCTTCTACTGTAGATTCAAATTTTATTTCTCCCCTGAATGATGGGTATTTTCTCTTGCCTATGAATGAGTTGGAAGGGTTTAATGTAAGATTAAATCCAAGTCGTGCCGACAAGGTTCTCAAATCTCTTTCAAGATTATAATTACGAGTAAAGCCTATTCTCCACCGTTTATTGTCCTTGTCCCATGCGCCATCACCTGAGAGATAACCGTCAAGAATTGCTCTCAAAAACTTATTGCTATATCTCCAACAAGATGATGATAGCCCTTTATTTTTTGCTGTTTTTCCTGAAACAAATTCAGCAATAAATGAATTTAATATTTTTCCGTATAAGCGAATATCCATCTTGTTCCCGTCAATGGTTCTTGTAATATATCCGCCATATTCTTGTGCTATCTTATTAAGTCGTATCCATCGTTCATCTTCCTTTGAATGTCCTGCAATTTGGATACAATCATCTGATCTTGAACCTTCTGCAATATAAAGACCAACGAACCATGCAATGTCTTCATTGATAAACTTTGTATCTTTTGGGTTATGTGGTTCTGGCATCATTGTAGATTCTAAACAATCTCCCAATGTTATATCTTTCGCTTCAAGCAGCCCCCTGTTTGTAGGGAATTTGTGTGCGGGGGTGCAGGATAGCCTCTCTCCACTTCTCAATACAAATTCTATCTCGTCCCCTTTACGGGCAGACTTTGACCACCCTTTTACTTGTGTCCATTTCTCACCATTCCAAAGTTTAACGGTAGACGGTTCAAGTCTTGCCATATCCCTGACCATTATCGGCATATCGCCTTTTTGAGTTCGAGCATATACCCATGTGCCCCCTGAGAGACACCATATGATGTCCTGACGGAGATACCAGCCATCAGCTTGCAGGGCGAAGGCTACGCGCCAGGGGATGCCTATCAGGTCTTTGGGCTTGAGGCCGTCCACTTTCGTGGTAGCCTCAAATTTTTGTCTTTTCGCAGATTGTGACATCCCCTGATTATTATTACCGTGATGCGTTCCTCCTCCGTTGTAACTATCCCCCAAATTCAGCCACAATGTCCCTTCCTTTTTCAGCACCCTCTTAACTTCCCTGAATACTTCAACAAGTTTGGCAACATATTCTTCGGGGGTTTTCTCTAATCCAAGCTGACCTTCAACACCGTAGTCTCTTAATCCCCAATACGGCGGACTCGTCACGCAGCAATCCACGCTTTCACTTTCCAAAGTTTTCAGCACATCCAAAGAGTTGCCTTGCAGTATCATATCTGTATAGCCTCAATTTGCATAGAAGCACCCCGCCCTTAACGTGGGCTTATGTACCCTGTGCAATGGTTCTATGTTGTCCCGCTTAATCTCCACATGGATAGCGTCAACCTCAATGGTATCGAGATGGAACCCGGAATCATCAATCAATTCGATTTTGCTCTTGCCGTCCTTTAATGCTGAGATAAAGGCTTTCATAGTGGTAGCACCCCCTGTGCTAATCGTTTTATTGCTATTTCAACGTATTTCAATTCTATTTCTATACCGATGGCTTTTCTGCCGA
>CAZXAC010000365.1:0-1922 GCA_964638335.1 uncultured Lentisphaera sp.
GTCCAGAAGGTGATGGCGCATGACCTTGCCGGAACGCGGATCCACCGAGAGCTTTTTGGCCGGGAAAAGCCATTGCCACCCGAGAGTCTTCGAGGCGTTCGGATACTTCCTCGCCAAGGCATCGGGCATGTGGACTTCTCCGTGCCCCATGGCTATGTCCTTCTCGTGGAGATCCTTCAGCCTTCCAACTTGATGACGCAAGTCGTCCTTCAAGATGACAGGTAAAGGAAGCAAACGGTCCTTGTCACCCTTCGCCGCCCGGACATGCAGCGTCATCCTGTCCAAATCCACATTGTTCACCCTCAGCCTCAGACATTCGTTCAGGCGAAGCCCGCATCCATACATCAGCTTCGCCATCAGCGCAGCAGTGCCTTCCAGCTGAGATATGATGGAGAAGACCTCCTCAACGCTGAAAACTGTCGGCAGCCGAATTCCCCTCCGTGCACGCACATTATCAGCCATTTCACCAATATCCTTATCCAAAACATGCCTGAAAAAGAAAAGTATCGAATTGAACGCCTGGTTCTGGGTCGAAGCCGAAACCTTCTTCTCCATCGCAAGATGCACCATGTAGTCCCTAACATCGGAGGAAACTATCCGGCCGGGACCTTTCCCCGGAAGATATGACCTGAACCTATTAAGCCATTCTACATAAGTCTGCTCCGTCTTGTAGGAATAATGCTTCAGACGCAGACATTCCGTCATCTTCGCCAACAACTCGTCCCATGAGCCGTCCATATTGGACGACTCATGCCCCAAAGGAGGAGGCCGGGTGTTAAATCCGAGAAAGTTAACGATGAAAGTCCTCGCAGCATCCTCCGCCTGCAAAACCTGCCATTCCGGATAACCCCCATTCCTCAAACGATTGACAAAGGCCGCAAGGCTATGCTGGTCTATCTTGTCATGCCTATATTCGATACCGTGAAGAAAATTGTCCGCCCATCGGCAGTAGTGCTGGACCTTGTCCGCAGGGACCAGACGCTTTTTTCTCAGGAAACGATCAAATTCCATCAAGCTTCGCTGTTCAACCACGCTATCCCGTGTCAATTTCCCGCCAAGATGACCCATATTATCCCATATCTGATTTCCTTATATACATGGAATATTCGGCATAAACAGGAATTTTCAACAACAAAAATAAAGAATATTTAATTCCCACCGCATCCAACTCTTGATTTCCAACCCAAGAGCACTATCTTCTTTAGATAAAAAGTAATTCCAACCATTAACAGTTAGCTCAAGAGAAAGAGAAGGGAATATAGCCGCTGCGTTCTCGACATAGGGGCCGCAGGAAGGTATACAGTTGCAATCATGAGAAACGACAATGCATTCCACGAACCGCTGAAGCCACAGGATACAGAGAAGCAAACCGTTGGCTGTCGCCACACAAACCCTGACATTTGCGCGAAGAACCGCATGCCGGGCAAATGCGCCTTCGTCCGGGACGACAACATGTGCCTCGCACCCCCGTCTTCTTGGCCGAAGCAATACAAAAAACTCAAGTCGGGGAAGTGAGGAACGTCAGCAGATGAGCGTATTGACCAAACAGGAAAGCGAACATCGGGCCTACTGGGTAGAAGAGATTAGCCGATTGAGCGGGAATTTTGGCACCGACTCGGATCGTGTGGAACAGGAAATCTCGCAGGAAATCCAGAAGCAAGGGATTCGCCCTTTGCTCGGCCACCTTCGTCTGTGCGGAGCAATACCAGAGCGATACGGACACGATAGCAGCGAGGAGAAACTTTACTCCAAGTACACTGATGTTGTGATCCATGAAGCGTTCACAGCAATGGGACTCACCAGCATCGTGCTGAAGGAACGTGCCGACGCCGCTGATGTTGAGTGCGTGTCCCGCGCTTACAGTTTCGTTGCGGATGCCAAAGCCTTTCGGTTGAGCCGCACAGCCAAGAATCAGAAAGACT
>CAZXAC010000366.1:0-1910 GCA_964638335.1 uncultured Lentisphaera sp.
GTTATTATTTTTTTCGTCCTCAGCCATAAGCCAAGAATTAGAAACGACAAGAAATAATGACAGCATAAAAAACAAAGTTTTTCTAAAAATTCGCATCTTTCATGTCCTATTTAAAGTTTTTCCAAAGAAAACCTAAAACAAGAGATTTTCTTGTTCTTGGTATTTAAATATGGGATTTTGCGGGTCGGAAACAAATAGAAGCGCCATCAGCGCAGCGCGTTTTTTTTGATCATCAGAATGTATAGAATTTATCTCCGCAGCCATATCAATAATTGATATTTTATGTTTCCTTAGCATTATATTTTTTGCCTCTATAAGTTTTCGGTCTGCCGCTGATGAAAGTATTTTGGCGGGAGGATATGAGGACGCAATACTTTTAAGTCTTCCTGATGAGCGTGCGACCGAGACCCAGTCGGAGTTTGTCGTTATCGAATCAACCAAAAGCTGTATCTGCTTAAGGGTATTTATAGTTTCCTTTGCCTGAATAAGTTTCTCATTTCGGGGGATTGTGATTATAGCCTTCGAACACAGTTCTATTGCTTCATCAAGTTTCCCCTCATTTATCTTGGATTGAATTTCTGCAATCGCCGAATTTTGGATTTCAACCATTTCAAGTTGAGCGAGGAAGGAAGAGTCCTTTATTTCCCGCAGTCTTCTTATTTTTTCTATTGCAGAAGAGTGGTCCCCGTCCTGAAGCGCGGCAAAGAGATCCACGACAAGAGTCTGCCTGACTTTGGGAGGGTCCTTCGCGACGGTTCTCCTAGAACAAGATATAAAAAGCGTCGAAACCAGCAAAATGTAAAAAACTATTTTAATCCGCACTATTTCGCGCCTTGCTTTTATTTTTAAAATCATCCTGTATAATAACTTCACCAAAACGTTTTTCAAAGGGCAAAGGGGTTTATTGGATTATGAGGATCGATTCAAGGAGAGAGGATGAGATGAGGCCTATCAGCCTTATCTGCGGTTTTTTACATCATTCGTCGGCATCCGTGTTGGCAGCATTCGGGAAAACTCGCGTCATATGCGCCGCAAGCGTTGTTGAGGAAGTTCCACCTTGGATGAGATATCAGAAGAAGAGCGGAGGATGGATAACATCTGAGTATCAGCTGTTACCCTCATCTACAAAAGAACGCAGTCGCCGCGAAATAAATGGGGTCGGTGGAAGGACACACGAAATACAACGATTGATCGGCAGAAGCCTTAGGGCGGCGATCGACCTAGACAAGCTTGGCCCTCGGACAATATATATAGACTGTGAAGTCATAGATGCCGATGGCGGCACACGATGTGCATCCATAACCGGTGGCATGACAGCATTAAGGCTCGCCATACTGGATCTTCTGAACAAAAAACTAATAAGCGAGTCACCGTTGATACAAAATGTGGCCGCCGTCAGCGTTGGAATCGTCAAAGGTCGTCCAATGATAGATCTCTGCTACGAGGAGGACTCCACAGCGGACACCGACATGAACGTGGTAATGGCTGAGAATGGAGATTTTGTTGAAATTCAATCCACGGCGGAAAAAGATCCCTTCTCCAAGAAAGATTTCGACAAAATGTTGGATCTTGCTTCAAAGGGTATAAAGGATATCTTCGCATTGCAGAACGAGGCTATTTTGAAAGCCGGAATAGGCAAGTAATACTGATTTGCAGAGAATAACTAAGAGGTTTTCTACCTGGCGATCTGGAATTCCCTGTAGAGCTTGGCATATTTTCCGCGTTGACGTATGAGATGGCTGTGAGTACCTCTTTCTACTATCTCTCCATTTTCCATCATCAAGACAAGGTCGGCTTTTCTAACGACGCTGAGTCTGTGAGCTATAACGAAACTCGTTCTGCCGCTGAGAAGCTTTGATAAGGCATTTTGTATTTTTTCCTCCGTTATTGTGTCAACGGAACTGGTGGCT
>CAZXAC010000367.1:0-1881 GCA_964638335.1 uncultured Lentisphaera sp.
CATACGAGTTGATATTATCGCGGATCTAACCGTTTCCGGTATAAAACAGGTGTTGGCCGTTGAAGTCAATATGAACGGCCAGCCCAAACTAGCAAGGGTTGCCATTAACGGACTTCTTCGCTGGCTGTCCTCAAATGAAGGCGCATACGGGGTGTTCATGGCGCCTTACATTTCACAGCAAACAGCGGAAATCTGCCGCCAGGAGGGTGTCGGTTATTGTGATTTTGCCGGGAATTGCCGTTTGGTATTTGGTAGTGTTTTTATTGAGCAACGCGGAAATCCCAATCCTCTGTTGGAAAAGCGTGATTTGCGATCCCTCTATTCCCCTAAAGCAGCGCGTGTGCTGAGGGTTTTGCTGAACAACCCCAAGAATAATTGGAAGATTCAGGAGCTTGCCAATGTGGCTGATGTAAGCCTCGGACAGGCTGCCAATGTCAAAAAGCTTTTAGACGCGCGGGAATTGATCGAGAAAAGAGAAGATGGTTTTACTCTTCGGGAACCGCTTTCAATTCTTACCGAATGGTCACAAAACTATGATTTTCGGAAAAATAAAACAAAGGATTTTTATTCTCTAAAAAATATTCCGGAAATTGAAGCGGAAATTGCCGATGTTTGTGAACGCAAAAATATTCGCTATGCGTTAACCGGCTTTTCGGGTGCGGCCCGCTTTAAACCGGCCGTCCGCTATCAGCGTGTGACAGCTTTTGTCGATACCGTGGCCGATCAGTGGACGGAGCTTTTTGAATTCAAGGAAGTCGGCAGCGGGGCCAATGTAACACTCCTTGCTCCCTATGATGAAGGCGTTTACTATGGCGTCTTGACACAGGAAGGCAGCCGGATTGTGTCGCCCGTTCAGTTGTACCTTGATCTCATCGGTTTCAAAGGACGAGGCGAAGAAGCAGCCAATGCAATTCTTGAAGAGGTGATCAAACCCTTATGGTAACAAAACGCGATTACTCAGCGGAGGCTGTCCAGGCGGCAAAATCCGTTCTCATTGAACTGGTTCATCTTCTTGGTGAATATCGGGACCATGCGGTTTTGATTGGCGGATGGGTGCCGGAGATGCTGTTTGTTGGCAGCAAGCCGCCACATGTTGGTAGTATGGATATCGACTTGGCACTTGATCATCAACGCATTGGTGATACCGGTTACAGGATGATCGGGGAGCTTCTTCTCGGGCGCGGATATCTTCAAGGCGCACAACCCTTCATCTATTACCGGGATGTCGTCAGTGGTGATAAAACGATTAGAGTTCAGGTGGATTTTCTTTCTGGTGAATATGCAGGGACCGGCAAGAGTCATCGACACCAAAAAGTTCAAGACTTGCTTGCGCGCAAAGTCCGGGGATGCGATTTGGTTTTCGATTTATCTCAGGAGGTTATCCTCAGTGGCGACCTGCCGGGCGGTGGACTCGACACGGTGACGGTTCGTGTTGCCTCAGTCGTTCCCTTTCTGGTCATGAAAGGAATGGCTCTCGATGAACGTTTGAAGGAGAAGGACGCCTGGGATATCTATTTCTGTGTGCTGCACTATCCCGGTGGTATCACGGCCCTGGCCGAAGCATTCAGACCACACCTTACACATGGTTTGATCCGAGAAGGCCTGGATAAAATCGAAAAACATTTCTCTTCGACAGATCACATAGGGCCAAAATTTGTCGCTGATTTTGAGGAAGTGGAAGAAGCGGAGGAAAGGTCCCGTATCATTCGGGATGCCTATGAGCGGATTGGGGCTCTTTTAAAGAAGCTGAAAAACAAATAATTGATAATGTGAGCAGGCTTGATGATACCATCCGTCCTTTCCAATCAGGTACAAAGAGGCGTTGAGGATTTTCTCCGGACGACTTTTCCTGTTTCCACACCGTTTTATCGCGGTGTGATG
>CAZXAC010000368.1:0-1868 GCA_964638335.1 uncultured Lentisphaera sp.
TCCAGCAAGAGAATAAGGACAGCGTATGACGCAGTAAACAAGGCGGGGCAAAACGCATACATAGGCAGAAAACAGAAAAAGCGCCAGTATCGCAGACTTTGGACCGTTAGGATAAATACCGCATGCAGGCAACTCGGTACCACATATAGCATATTCATAAATGCGCTCGCAAAGGCCGGTTCAAAGCTTAACCGAAAGGTTTTGGCCGATATGGCTGTCAAAGACTTCGAAGCTTTCAAGGGACTTGTCGAAAAAGTTTGCCCAAAAGCGAAGAACGTCTGAAGAGCTCAGTAAATGTCAGATTTTCTCGATAAGATAAAAGGTTTACGCGAAGACGGCGGGAAGAAAATTCTCGCCGCCGCTGACCTTCAATCCTTGGAGACGGCGAAATCCTCTCTTTTCGGTAGGAACGGCGTTTTTACTGTGCTGGGGAAAGAGCTCGGATCTCTTTCTTCAGAGGAGAAGCCTCTTGCTGGGAAAGCCCTCAACGAAGCGAAAAAAGAGCTTCTTTCCATGATTGATGATGTTTCCGCGAAAATCGCAGGGGATTCCGCGAAAATCGCGAATTCAGGAATTGATCTGACTTTGCCCGGGAGAAAATGGAGGGTAGGGCGCAAACATCCTGTAAGTACGGTGATAGATGATTGTGTTGCGATATTTCGTAGAATGGGTTTCATCGTAGCCGAAGGACCGGAGATAGAGACCGTATTCAATAACTTCGATGCTCTGAACACGCCGAATGACCACCCTTCCAGGGATCCAGCGGACACCTTCTACTTCGAAGACGGCAGACTTCTAAGAACTCAGACATCGCCAGTTCAGATAAGAGTGATGGAAAAGCAATCCCCCCCAGTGAGAATAGTTGCGCCGGGGAGGTGTTTCAGACGTGACACGCCTGATGCCACACATAGCGCCAACTTTCACCAAATAGAAGGTCTTTACGTGGACAAAAATGTGTCCATGGCGGATTTGAAGAGCGTGCTTCTCCATTTCGCGAAGGAACTTATGGGACCCGACGTTGAAATAAGGCTTCGCCCACATTTCTTTCCCTTCACAGAGCCGAGCGTGGAATACGACTTTTCGTGCGTAATGTGCGGAGGGAAGGGATGCAGGGTATGCAAGCAGTCGGGTTGGCTTGAAATATCTGGCGCCGGAATGGTTAATCCGGCTGTCCTGAAAAATGTCGGCTACGATCCTGAAGAATGGAACGGTTTCGCCTTTGGGATGGGCATAGAAAGAATCGCGATGATAAGATACAGGATTTCCGATATAAGACTGCTATATGAAAATGAAATGAGATTTCTACAGCAGTTCTGAAAATTCCTCCAAGATATCTCAAGGAATTTATATCCCTTCGTCCTAGAACCAGCCCAAATTAGATCGGCTCTGCTATGCAGAAAAATCAAAAGCGTTTCTTTCTTGCCATAAGGTGATATAATACGCATCATGAAAAATCTCACAAGGACAGATATAATCTCGCTTATCGGCAAGATCGGATTGAAGCCCGGCAAGTCGCTCGGACAGAATTTCATGATAGATGAAAATATGCTTGATTTTATTGTCAGGACGGCGGAGCCCTCAAAATCTGATTGTGTCCTGGAGGTTGGTCCAGGTTTTGGTTCTCTGACCAGATTGCTCCTAGGGAAAGTCTCCGAGATTCATGCTGTTGAACTTGATATCAAACTTTTTGCCTATCTTCAGTCTGAAATTGTTGATGCATCGTTTCATATCATCCGCGCTGATGCGATGAAGTTGAGCTTGAAAGAACTCTTTGGCTCACGCGAATTTCGCATAATATCTAATCTCCCTTACGCAATATCGACACCTTTCATCCTGAAGGTTATAGAATCGGGGGCTATTCCCTCAAG
>CAZXAC010000369.1:0-1861 GCA_964638335.1 uncultured Lentisphaera sp.
TCCAAGGCTTTTTCCAGTGTAACACCCAATCTTATTTCCTGAACGAGAAGCCTGAATTCTATTGATATTGGTTTTCTGTTTTCCTCAGCTATCACCTCTATCGCCTGATTTATGCTAAATCCCGCCTTCAGAGCGCTGCTCATGGAATTTAAAGCATCTTCCAACTGTTCATTGAATTTTATGAGACGAACCCGCTTTAGGTGTCTAATGTAAAGTCTTGGAACGGGGAGGGTGCCAGCGAAAGCGAGAACAGCAACAAAGGCGCAGCGCCCCCACGACCATGAACCCGCTATCCCTATAATCATGACGGCGAGAATGGCGCTTATGGATGATATCGCGAGCGTAAGATCGACTATCTTTTCCGGCGGCATCTGAATCATAATTTCATCAACTTCAGCCGACGTTTCCTTTACATATTTTTCCCTGTATTTGCTTGATGCTGAAGAAAAAAAATCTAATACGACTATCGAGGCTATGCTGACCGCCACGCCGGAACAGATGCTTGCCAGTATGGAAAGAGTGGAAAATTGGCTCATCTTCCACCTCTTTTGTCATTGAAAATTGATATGTCCAAATCAAGTTTGCTTCTCTGTATCTCTTCCATGAAGGTGGGAATATTGCCGCATGCAACATGCCGCCCGATCATTTTGCCGTCCTGTGTCCACCCCTCATGTTTATATTTGAATATGTCCTGCATCGTTATTACTTCGCCTTCCATCTTCGTAATCTCGCTTATCTCGGAAACTTTCCTGGAACCATCCTTTTGCCTGTCAACCTGAACTATTATAGTTATCGCCGATGCAATTTGTTCTCTTATCGCTCGCAATGGAAGATCAAATCCCGCCATTAGGACTAGAGTTTCAAGTCTGGCCAAAGCATCCCGCGGAGAATTAGAGTGTATGGTTGTCAATGATCCATCATGACCGGTGTTCATCGCCTGCAACATATCAAGCGCCTCTCCTCCACGACATTCTCCCACAACTATCCTGTCAGGACGCATACGCAAAGAATTTCTGACAAGATCTCTTATGGAAATTTGTCCCTTGCCTTCGATGTTTGGCGGCCTAGCTTCCAGACGCACAACATGTTCCTGTTTTAACTGAAGCTCGGCGGCATCTTCTATCGTTACAATCCTCTCCCTCTGCGGCAGGAATGAACTTAGCACATTAAGAAGAGTTGTTTTTCCGGAGCCTGTTCCACCTGAGATTATAATATTTTTCCTAATCTGAACACACACATCCAAAAAACGGGCCATATCAGAGTTTAGAGATCCAAATCTGATGAGATCATGAACCATAAATGGCGTTTTCGAAAACTTTCTTATTGTTATAGAAGGACCAACAAGGGACAAAGGCGGAATTATCGCATTAACACGCGAGCCGTCTTTCAAACGAGCGTCAACCATCGGAGAGCTTTCATCTATGCGTCTTCCAAGGGGAGAAACTATTCTTTCAATCGCCGCCATTACTTGGTTGTCATCGGCGAAAGCCGTATCGGTTCGATATATTACACCATCCTTTTCTATGTATACGTTATTTGGACCGTTGACCATTATTTCCGTTATTTCTGGGACGTCAATCAAGTCTTCCAACGGACCAAGACCAATTGCTTCATGAACGAGCTCTCTCTCTATTTTTTCCACAGTAACAGAGGGGGGCAGGGGGACTGAAAGTTCAAGCATTATATCATGAATAGTTTCGGTCGCTTTTTTCGCAAGCTGTTCTTCGGATGCTCCAGATAGAGCCATTCTTTTTAGGTTTAACCTCTTGATAAGTTCTGCGTGCGCATGGCGTTTTATCTCTTGAACCATAGGACGCACTTGCTCATCTATCCCAGAAATCGCTATAACAGGATTTTTCGA
>CAZXAC010000370.1:0-1857 GCA_964638335.1 uncultured Lentisphaera sp.
CGGTTTCATGTTCTTGTTGACGGTGATTCCCGCCTTCGAGGACTTCCGCCACCACCTTGCCTGTGGCATTTTTTGGTCTGAGGTCCACAAGCATCAGGTGATTGTCGGTTCCTCCCGAAACTATTCTGAATCCTTCCTTCGCAAGCGCGGATGCTAGAAACGCGGCATTTTTCTTCACCTGTTTCTGGTAACTTTTGAATTCCGGCTCCATTGCTTCCCTGAAACATATGGCTTTCGCCGCGATCGTATGCATCATTGGTCCGCCCTGTAATCCTGGAAAGACTTTTGAATTTACGGCTTTAATATGTTTTTCCTTGCAGAGGATCAAACCTGAACGTGGTCCTCGCAGGGTTTTATGCGTGGTACTTGTTACGATGTCAGCGAACGGCACTGGGCTAGGATGTTCTCCAGCGGCGACAAGTCCGGCTACGTGAGCCATATCAACTACAAAGAAAGCTCCGACTGAATTGGCTATTTCGCCCAGTCTTTTAAAATCAAAAGCCCTTGGATATGCGCTTGCTCCGGCGACAAGTAGTTTTGGCTTATGCTCATCTGCGAGTTTCGCTATCATATCGTAGTCCAACATTTCGGTTTCTCTTGAAACTCCGTATGGAATTATCTTATATAGCATGCCGCTGAAGTTCATCGGATGGCCATGGGTAAGATGCCCTCCATGCGCCAAATCCATCGCCAGTATGCTATCACCGGGCTGAATCAGTGCGAAATATGCCGCCATATTTGCCTGACTTCCGGAATGGGGCTGTACGTTGGCTGCTTCGGCACCAAAAAGTTTACAGGCTCTGCTTATGGCAAGGGATTCCGCGTCATCAACGCACTCGCAGCCATTGTAGTATCTTTTTCCCGGATATCCTTCCGCGTACTTATTGGTTAGCAGTGAACCTTGTGCCGCTCTTATAGCGGGGCTTGCAAAATTTTCCGATGCGATGAGTTCTATACCCGAAGACTGTCTTTCCTTTTCTGCATCAATTATTTTTGCTATTTCTGGATCACTTTGTCTTATTGGAGCTATCTCATCGTGAGATTCATTTTCGATTTCAAGAAGCCTTCTGGAATGTCTTTCATCGGAGCTGAAGCGGGTATTCATCCAGACTTTTGCTATTTCCATCGCTTCTTCTTCCGAGAGATGATCTCCCGGGAGAACCAGCACGTTAGAACAATTGTGTTCTCTGCTGGATTTTGCGATTTTCGCGGAATATGCCACTGCTCCTCGCACGTTATGAAAGCGGTTCGCTGCGATTCCCATGCCTACTCCGGAGCGGCATATGAGGATTCCCAAGTCACATTCGCCTTTTGAGACTGCGAGCCCAAGCTTGCATCCGAAATCCGAATAGTCATCGGATGGATCGAATTTATCTGGGCCAAAATCATTGAGTTCAATTCCCATTTCTGCGATTTTCGCGATAAACTTCTTTTTAAGCTCAAATCCTCCATGATCGGATGCGATACCGAGGACGAGGTTTTTCTTATCCTTCCAGTCTTTAATCGTTGTCATTTATTTTTCACCTTTTGTTTTATCTTTAAGATATTCGAGTAAGTTATCCAGTGCCGGCCTCATTTGCAAAAAACATTCCCGATAAATATCGATATTGCCTCCAAATGGATCTCCCACTTCTCCTCCTCTTGAGGCTCCTGGCAGAAAATCCAACAGCAATCTGAATTTATCAGCGTCTTTTTCACTTTGCGAAATTCGCATAGCCATAGCAGCATTGATGTGTGATTTGGTCATTCCCACAACGAGATCTGCATCTTCAAGAATTTCCGGGCTAAGGTGTCTGGACTTGTGGGAGGATATGTCTATCTTGAATTCCTTTGCTATCTGTTTGGTGTTTTCCGATG
>CAZXAC010000371.1:0-1849 GCA_964638335.1 uncultured Lentisphaera sp.
CCTCCCTGAATGTAGTTCTGTTGCGCGACCACGGCAAGATTAATGATGAATTTTACATAGTAACAGACTATTATAGGAAAGGCTCTCTTGAACTAATGATATCGAAGGGAAGCATGAACTACGATGCCAAAATACAGATGCTTCTATCTATCGCAAAGACCTTGGAGGGAGTTCATGCCATGGGAATAATACATGGCGATATCAAACCGGCAAATTTTTTGATTTCAGATAACGGAACGCCGCTGATTTCAGACTTCTACTACGATCTCAGAACGACAAATTCCTCTGGATTGCCTAATGGAACAATAGAATTCATGCCCCCAGAGCAGGCTCATGGAAAGCTTCTCTCATTCCAGTCAGACATTTATAGCCTCGGAGTAATGGCATATCTTATGTTTACCGGGCAATCCCCCTTCTCAGAATCCGCCAGCATAAGGGAACTTATAAAAGATAAAATGGAAGGTAATTTCCCAGATCCAGCACAGCTTTCGAATGAAGTTAGCCAAGAGCTCAGCCAGTTCATATTGAAATCAATGAATCCTCTACAGGAAAATAGATTTAAAACCATGAAAGAATTCTCAGATAATATTCCGATCAGTTCAGGCAATATTTCTAGTAATAAGTTCGAAAAAATATCTTGCTTAAGAAGAATTTTGAATTATTTTAAGTAAAAAAGATATTAGGTTTATCATGAATAAGAAAATTTTTCTGTCAGCTTTTTTTACGTTGGTCTTTTCGTTATGTTCCTGCAATACGGCGAAGCAAGCAGAAAATACTGACAAGTCAAAAGAACAGCCTATATCCCAAATTTCTCATGCCACGTCGGCAAAATTAGCCCCCATACAGGTATACGACAAAGAAGAGGAACTTAACGGAACAACAACAAAACTGGAAGCACAATACTTCCTTAGAACCGGAGACAAAATAGAAATATCAGTCCTCGACGAGCCAGAAATGACCAGACAGGTCTTCGTGCTCCCGGACGGCTCTATAAACTATCTGCTTGTCGGAAAACTCCAGGCTGCAGGAAAAACCGCCGAAGAACTCGCATCATCACTCACCACGCTCCTATCGAAATATCTCATAAATCCAAATGTGAGTGTCCTAGTGGTAGAACTGAAAGTCAGCGAACACTTGAGCTTGGCATCTGTTCTGGGGGCCGTCCAGAGACCGGGGCAAGTGGAAATCAAAAAGGGTGATAGACTAATAGACATCATAAGTAAGGCCGGAGGACTTCTATACATCAACGATATCGGGGCTGGGAGATCTGTGGCCAATCTAAACGCATCTTACATATCAAGGGACGGAGTCAGACTCGATGTCAATTTTGACAGCCTACTGAGGCTTGGGGACATGGGACAGAATATCATCGTCAAAGATGGGGACGTAATATACTTTGCGGAATCCGATACAAACAATATAATCGTCCTAGGAGAAGTGGAGAATCCTAACATAATTCCGTTTACTAGGGATGTATCGCTTATAGAGGCTATATCAAGATGCGGAGGGTTTACGGATAAAGCACAGAAGGGCTCGGTAATCGTACTGCGTAAGGAAGGCGAAGAACCCAAGATGGTCAAAATAGATCTTGACGCCATTCTGAATGGCAGAGAAAAACTATCCAATCTGGCTCTAAAAAGCGGAGACGTCGTATTCATACCGGAACAAGGTCTTAGCGAGTATGAAAAATACGCAAGCCAAATCATGACCTTTGCAGATTTGGTGCTCAAAGGCTATCAGGTACGAGAACAGATCAGATTCCCGAGAATACACAGAAGGGATTCGTATTTTTATTGATGCATAATTACCTTCGACATTCAATGCTGGTGTCATATTTAACGAGTTTCTT
>CAZXAC010000372.1:0-1829 GCA_964638335.1 uncultured Lentisphaera sp.
GGCATTTTTCCATCACATAACAACGACGCTTAAGCATATTCGCCGCAATGAGCGTAGAACCCGACCCCCCAAATGTCTCGAGTATCAAATCGTCCCTCTTGGTTAGAATTTTAATGTACGGAATCAGAATCTCTGTCGGTTTAGTACCGAAGATTATCGCTTGCCCCGTAGATTTAGCATCTCCGGCATTTGATTCAATCACGTCGGTTGGACAATATTTACTCCCTTTTTTATATCCTTCCCAGTGGGCGTTTCCAGAAGTTGCATATAAGGCAGTGTCGTACTCGTTCTGAAGTAATTCTTCCTCTGGTTCAAGGTTTAATTGCTTCTCGGACGACGACCCGAGTAGGGCAATATCGTATTTTGAGAAGAGCTTGTGTTCGGCAGCGTAGCCTTGGTTGCGATTGGGAATTTTCCAGATTATCATATTGCGCATCGTCCAGTGCTTCACGATTTCCATCCATATCGTCATAGTATTTTTCCAATTCTCAAATACGATAATACTGAAATCGTCCTTTTGCACCCTAGCTACATTTGACATCCACTTTGTGGTAAATTCGGGTGGAAGAACATCGGTGCCAATGTATTTACGGTTTTTCTTCGAGCCAAAACCATCTGTTGGACGACCGTGGCGTTTTGCGTTTAAATAGTCCAAAAGATAGGGTGGGTCCGTGAGGCACATGTCTGCCTTTTCTCCATTCATCAGTTTCAGCATATCTTCCTCTTTGGTACTGTCGCCACACATTAATCGGCTATCGCCAAGGACATAAATATCTCCTGGCTCGATCTCAATCTTGGTAATCTTTAGTCGTTCCAGCTCTTTTTCGATGTCAAACTGTTCCGGTTCTGACTCGACTTGGAAAATATCATCCAATTCCTCGGAATCGAATCCAACGTCTGCCAGAAACTTTTCGTCAAACTCGGCCAGCAGGTCAAAGTTAAACTCGCCTGTGTTCTTATTGAGCCTTAAGTTAAGCTCTTTTTCTTTCTCGATGTCTGCTATATCGACATAAACTACTGGCACGGTCTCAATTCCCAACCCCTTGGCTGCCATAATTCTCATGTGTGCACCAATGATGATGTTTTTACGACTTGGGTTGCTGTTCACAATTGCTGGATCAACGAATCCATATCGCTTGATACTGTCTTTGAGGCCTGTAAGTTGTTTATCAGACCACTTTCTTGGATTGTAATCGGATGGGATTAAATCCTCAACCGCTACATACTCGATCTTGTATTTCTCATTCATTTTGCCTCCTTTAGGCTTAATTATTTTTTAAACACAAAAAAACACCTGCGGTAGGCATGCGGTCTCATGGACCTTAAAACCTATCTTCGCACGTGCGTTAATCGCATCTATTCTGCCTTAGCGGCATTCCAAATTGTGTTTTTATTGTAGAACAATATTTATCGGCCTGTCAACATTCGCAAACCTTATAAAACCTCATAAATCCTTATTTTGATCCTGTTTCATACTTTCAACTGTCTTCTCGAAAATGAAGTCAAAGGCATCGTCAACTCTCCGTTGGGATTCCTTTTTCTCCTCATCGGTCATTTTTTCCGACCAAACCGACTTATACACCACCTTGAGCTGAGTTTTCTTCTTTTTAGCCATAAAATCCTCTTAAATTACCACAATGATACAATCCTTTTTTATAGTGTATCATTGTGTATCATTTTTCTTGAAATGTCCTTCAAATATGGCTTTTTACCCCTGAAACTGCTAATATCGTAATTAGTTCGCAAAAGGGACACAAAGATGGGCAAAGGTTCTAGACCCGAGTGTCCCGCCAATTTATTGGAGGGTTGGGTGAGAACCCACAAATGAC
>CAZXAC010000373.1:0-1826 GCA_964638335.1 uncultured Lentisphaera sp.
TACTCCAGCAGTGGCACATATACAGTGACACTGTCCGCGATAGATGTGAATGGGAAATCCGCATCCACCTCCCAGACGGTAAACGTTTCCGCCTCAACGGGAGACTCCACAGCTCCCACAGGAAGTATGCAGATAAATTTCGGTGCCACCAGCACATCCGGAAGAACGGTGTCACTGAGCATTACAGGAAGTGACAACTCCGGTGGAACCGGAATATACCGCTATCGGATTTCAAATGATGGAACTGACTGGAACAGCGGCAGCGGCTGGCAGGCGGTCAATTTCGCCGACGATGTCCCACAGTCAACCGTCTCCATATCGCGAGCATGGCAGCTGAATTCAGGTGCAGGACAGAAGACTGTCTACGTTCAATTAAAAGATGCCGCGGACAATGTCTCCTCCGTGATTACGGCAAGCATCAGGCTCGAATGATCACTGCAAAAATCGCGGGAATTCAATGAAACGATTCAAAAGGATTTATGTTGAGATAACCAATGCATGTAATCTCAGCTGTTCAATATGTCCTGGAACGGGACGTGAGAAAAAAAATATGGAGCCTGAAGTTTTTGACAGGATCCTAACAAAGATAAGACCATATACCGATTACCTATATCTGCATGTGATGGGTGAACCTCTACTCAATCCGCATTTTCCGGAAATCCTGAATTTCTGCGGAAAGCACGGGTTCAAGGTCAATATAGCGACCAACGGAGTACTGATACGTAGACATAAGGAATCATTGCTTGAGTCAGATTCGGTGAGACAGATTAATTTTTCAATACACTGCCTCGAGATCCAGAGGAATTCAGAAATTCCGCCGGGCTATCTCAGGGACATTCTTGAATTCATTCGAGAAGGCAGGAGCAGGACGGAAATTATTTTCGCTCTTCGCCTTTGGAATATGAAGGAGGGAACTTCTCCCGCTCCGGCAATAATCTCAGAAATTGAAAGATTCTTTTCTCTTCCTCAGAAGATAGCGGACATGAATATCAAAGGAAAGGGGATTGAGCTCGCTCCAAAAGTCTTTCTTAATTTTGGGGAGGAGTTTGTCTGGCCTGATCAGAATTACGGAGTGTCGGAAGGCAAAGGTTTCTGCAGAGGCTTGCGCGATCATTGCGCGATACTCGCTGATGGAACTGTTGTTCCCTGTTGCTTGGACAAAGATGCGGCGATTCCGCTCGGCAATATCTTGAAATCGGAACTTCAGGATATCATTGAAAACGCCATATCGAAAGAAATCATAAGAGGTTTTTCCGAAGGTCGCGCAGTAGAAACCCTTTGCAAGAAATGCGATTTTCGCAAAAGATTCAGCAACGTCTAAAAGAAATGAATCCACGCCACCACCAAATGCCATGGCATCTTTCATGCACAAGTTTCATAATAGCATGCGCATAGGTCTCAAAACTTCATTTCTCAACAAAAAGTTTTTGGATGTCGAGTCCAAAAAATATTTTGTTCACAGTCCGTATTGGTCGAGATGACATTTTTCAGCATCCGCGAACGGACTCATCTCCGCTATGAACTGACTTTCATCTGAAGGCAGTGATGAAAGCTCTTCAACTATCCTGTCGAGCCATTCATTCTCCCTTTCAGAGCTTTTCAGCTCTCCTGATTTTATAGCCTCTCTGCAGAGCTCCAATCCCTTGAGAGAACCTCTCAGCGCTGCATTGTAGTGGTCTTTTTGAGAGACCATTTCAGCTGCGACTTTTACTACAAAGTCAGGTGAAAGCACATAAGCTTGCGGATCTCTATGGACATCAGATTCAATGAATAGGTTTCTCAGATCCAGTGCCGTGTGAGCTCCGGCCTTATGCGCAACATTCATC
>CAZXAC010000374.1:0-1826 GCA_964638335.1 uncultured Lentisphaera sp.
GTTCGTAGAGGATATGGAGATAAAAATAACGCCCGCCGAATTTGCCCTCTACTGGCTATTGGCTACAATCGCGAAAAATGGACAGCCGCCCATTCGAGGGCACAAGGCCTTGCACGAGGAATTTCGATCGTTTTGCCTATCTATTTCACCTCAGACAATGCCGGAGCTTACTAATAATCAAAAGTTTCAAAACAAGAACGAAGATGATATGAGCGAAATAGCTCGTTCGCTTTCTGAAAAAATAAAAGCTTCCTTGTCTTCCAAAGATTATCTGAATTATTGTCTTCCCACTCGTGATGAAGGCGTTTACGGAATAGCACTGCCGCCAGACTCGATAATCTGCCCGAGAAATTATTGAAAACTGCCCTTCTTCAAGATTGCTGTTTGAGGCCCATGGAATTTATTTTTCTGTGCAGGGTGCGCCTGCTTATTCCGAGCATTTTTGAGGCTTTTGACACATTCCACTTTGACTCATCAAGAGCCCTCTCTATGAGTGTTCTCTCGTGTTGAGCAAGATCGAGCACCGATGGTGCGAAAAGTTTTTTTCTTATTGATGGACTTAGCTGTTCCTTTATGTGGTGTGGGATGTTTTCCACATCAAGAAATTCATTTTTTGACAGCACCACCATTCTCTCCGCGCAGTTGCGAAGTTCGCGGATGTTTCCAGGCCAGTCATATGCGCACAGCGTATTCATAGCTGCATCGCTTATTCCCTTTATCTTCTTCCCGTTGTCTTTTGCGATTTCCGCTATGAAACTGTTGAAAAGAAGAGGAATGTCTTCCCTTCTTTCCCTTAGAGATGGCAGGGCGACCGTTACGACGAATAGCCTGTAAAATAAATCTTCTCTGAATTTTCCTTCCGCGACGAGTTGTTTCAAGTCCTTGTTCGTCGCGGCTACCACCCTTACGTCAGTAAATATTTGTTCACTGGCGCCGACCCTTTCAAAGCTTCTAGTTTCCAGCGCCCTTAGAATTTTTACCTGCACTGTCTGGTCGATATCTCCGATCTCATCAAGGAAAAGCGTCCCGCCGTCAGCGATTTCAAATCGGCCTTTTCTCTGTTCGGTTGCCCCGGTGAAAGCTCCTTTCTCGTGTCCAAAAAGTTCACTTTCCAGAAGATTGGTGGGCAGGGCGGCACAGTGGACTGCCACAAATGGCCCCTTTCTGCCGCTCAAGTCGTGCAATGCCCTTGCGACGAGCTCCTTGCCGGTGCCGCTTTCTCCAGATACGAGAACCGTGGCCCTGGACGAAGCTACCTGCCGAATCGTTTCCATCACCTCGTGCATTGATGCGGAATTGCCAATTATCTGCCTTGAGACATCCTTTTCGAGAAGGCGTTTTTTCAGAAAAATGTTTTCCTCGCTCAAGTTTCTTTTCTCGAGAGCCTTATTTAGCACATCTTGCAGGTAATCAAGATTTATAGGCTTTGTTATGAAGTCCTCCGCTCCCTTGCTCTTCGCTTCGAACCCATTTTCGGCGCTGGAGTGTGCGCTGATTACTATGCATGACGGGCGAGGATCCTTTTTTAGGCATTCCTCCAATACCTTGAAGCCGTCTGCTCCGGGCATTATTATGTCTGTAAGGACTACGTCAAAGTTGTTTTTTTTCAGAATATTGATCGCCCTTACTCCGTCCTCAGCTATAGTGATATCATATTCAGGGCGCAGGAACTTTGCCATTGCCTCCCTCACATTCCTCTCATCTTCCACCATCAGTATTTTGTATTTATTGCTTTTATTCATATTTGTTTTACCTTTCGAAATTTGGCTCTATGACAGCTATTTCAGATATCAAGTTTTCTTGTCTGATCTCCGGTAAGCAGTTTT
>CAZXAC010000375.1:0-1814 GCA_964638335.1 uncultured Lentisphaera sp.
CACTTCCGAGATAGCCATGCCTATAATAGGTTCTACCGCGACAACAGTAGTGGCATTTGTCCCCCTCCTTTTTTGGCCTGATGTGATGGGGGAATTCATGTGGTATCTGCCAGTTACTTTGATAATTTCTCTTACGGCTTCCCTGTTTGTGGCGCTTACCATGAATCCCGTATTTTGTTCCATATGGTTGAAGAAAACTGATGATTCAGCGCACGGATTTTTCAAGCGCTTGCGCGAGCGTGGCGAGTCGATTGTGTCATGGTATGGGACTATTCTTAAATATTCCCTCGATCGTCCGAATACCCTTTTCTGTTCAGTACTTTTGCTTTTTATTGTAGTTATTGCAGCCTACTTTCAATTTGGCGCGGGGGTGGAATTGTTTCCGGATGTTGAACCCAGAAGGGCGACCATAAGCATTGAATTCCCTGAGGGTACGCGTATAGAAAAAACTGACACTGCGGCGAAAGAGATAGAGCGTAGGATAGCGAAATATTCTGACATAGAATACTATCTGACTACCGTGGGAAGCGGAGGTGGATCCTATTTTAAGGGAGGACAAAGCGGAACCAACTACGCTTCAATCCTTTTGGAATTCAAGAAGTTTGAGGAGAGGGCTATCCCGTCCAGCGTTTTGGTCGAAGCAATAAGGCTTAATATAAATGGATTTGAAGGGATAGATTTCATCGAAGGCAGAGACGGTGAGATAATATTTTCAGGGTCGTCTTCGCAGACTAAGGCATTTAAACTTTCATTGGAGTCAATTTTGGGCGATGAGATTAGAGGATATCGTATTTATGAGCAAAATTCCGCTTCTGCTTCAATCGCGCTTCCGGCAGAAAGATTAAAAAAAATAAAGAGCCTTCTTATTGAATCATCAAGACCTTTTCCCGGAGCCGAAATAACCGTAAAAAAAGAAAAGGAGGGCCCCCCATCCGGAGCTGCGATAAGTATAGAGATTTCCGGAGATGATTATGCCATGCTCAGCGAAATATCAGGGGAGGCTCAAAATCGTATTTCCGACGTTGAGGGACTTGTTGATCTTAAGGACGATCTCGTGGAAGGATTGCCTGAACTAAAATTTATAGTGGACAGAAAACGGCTCGCAATATTAGGTCTTGACACCTCGACTGTAGCTACCTTTATTAGGGCAGCAATCAACGGTATTGAGGTGAGCAAATATCGAGAAGGCGAAGATGAATATGATATAACCATAAGGCTTCCAGAATCGCAGCGTCTTGATGCTAGTGCTTTGTCGAGGATGAGAATACCGAATGCCGAAGGGAATTCAATACCCCTCTCAACCTTGGGGACTTTCAGCTACGGGGAGGGGTATGGCACCATAAAGAGGAAGAATCAACAACGGACGGTCACCATTGAGGCGGAGCCCGAAGATGGATATTCCGCAGACGACATACTAAAACAGATTGCATTAAGGCTCTCAGATATGAAGCTCCCGGACGGATACAAGATAAACTTCGCCGGAGAAAATGAGGACCAGTCTGAGAATTTTCAATTTCTGTTAAAATCATTTTTTGTAGCGTCCGGTTTGATATTTATAATCATGGTTTTACAATTCAATTCAATCCTTTTGCCTGTTATAATACTTTCTTCAGTGCTTTTTTCCATGATAGGCGTTTTTTCCGGGCTACTAATATTTAATATGCGTTTTAGCGTTATAATGACGGGTCTAGGAATAATAAGCCTAGCTGGTGTAGTTGTGAATAATGCGATAGTTCTAATAGATTTTGCTGTCCAGTTGAAGAGCAGAGGATACGATTCTTACAAGGCCGCTCTTGAAGCAGGGAAGCTAAGAT
>CAZXAC010000376.1:0-1808 GCA_964638335.1 uncultured Lentisphaera sp.
TATGCCGTTGTGGAATCGGCGAAACGGTCGCTTATGACTATTGTGCCCTGTCTGATCGCAGGTTCTATCAGGGTCTTGACGTGCTGAGCCCTGCTTGCGGCGAAAAGCAGTATTTCAGCTTCATCAACGACGGCATCTCTGCCGGTGAGATGTTTTACTATCTGTCTTATTTTTTCGCCGATTTCAGTTCCGCCCGGCTCTCTCGTGGTGAGGACGGACAATCTTTTTTTCAACAGATATTCTTTCAAAAGCGCGATTTGGGTTGTCTTTCCCGCGCACTCTGGACCTTCGAAAGTTATGAATATGCCTTTAGCGAGAGAATTATTTTTTTTCATTGTACCAGATTAAGATTTTATCCCCTCGGAATGGATAAATCCCGAAAAGGCGTTAATATATTTTCGATTGACAGCAAAAGGCTGACAAGATACTTAAGAAATCGGAGAACATTGGCACAAGAAATGGCGAATTCAAATATTGAGATTGAAAAAATAACCACGCGGAAATATATCCTTCCGCTGATATTGGTTGCGTTCCTAATCATCTATTTTATCCCCGAGCTGGGACTCACCGAATTCCGCTGGAAAAAGGAAGGGCTTTACACCGCCATTGCGATGGAAATGGATTTGTCAAGACCAAACACCATAGCTCACGGAGAACTAATCAGCGAGACGTATCCACTCTTTCCCATGGCGACCGCGCTGATATTGAAATGCGGCGTACCTGCCGACATGGCGTCAAGACTTGTTTCGGTACTATCCGTGCTTGCATGCTCCATAGCAATATGGATCGCATCATCGAGGGCTTATGGGACTGTTACCGCGACCGTTTCGACATGTTTTTTCTTCTCATCCTTGATAGTGATTGAAAAAGGAATGGAAGGTTATCCTGAGATGCTTTCCTTTTTTCTGTTATTTTGCGCCTGGCTGTCATGGTTCAGTTTTGGGATACAGCGCGGGCGCTGGAACACTGCATGGTTTGTGTCGTTTTCATTTTGCGGTTTCGCCTTTTACACCGCCGGCTGGGAAGCATTGTTTTATTTCTTTGTGCCGTTGATATTCATGAGGCGGCCCCTAAGCATATGGTCTCGGATGAACAGGATAGGTTTTTATTCCGGGCTTGCCGCTCTCGCTTTTTTTGTTGTCATATGGAGTTATCCCAGATGGCTCGATGGCCAGAACATTCCCTTCAGGAACATCGCCCAAGACATAAGCGTTGGTTATCCAAAGCAACTCTTACTTTACCCTCTGGAATTCTTTCTAAGAACCTTTCCGTGGATATTTATATTGTGGCCGGTGTTTTGCGCCGCCTACGAAAGCCTTGAGAGGAATCCGATATTCTCACGTTACCTCAAGACAATATTTTTCACGCTTTTCATAATGAACTGGATTGTTCCCAGCACAGATCCTAGAAAGTATCCGCTTATGATGATCCCCCTCGCGATTCTCGCAGGCTCCCAATATGAAATATTCACTAGGAGAAATTCGATAAAACTGAATTCGATTCTGCTTTGTATAACCTATATACTTGGTTTGATGTCGTTTTGCGCGATAATTTTTTATGTCGTCCCAGATTCGTGGCTTGCTGGAATTAAATTCCTAGACAAGGGGGTTTCCTTCCGGACGGAACACAGAATACTTGGTTTATCCCAGTGCGTTCTTTCTATGATATTCTGCGCATTGACGGCATGGAGAGCGCACATGCTCAAGCTTCCGAACTTCCTGCATATGCTTTCACACTCCACCGTTATAATGCTTATTTTCTGGGCTTTGGGAGCACCCTATCGTTCTCAGGACTCGGAACAAAGGAAG
>CAZXAC010000377.1:0-1795 GCA_964638335.1 uncultured Lentisphaera sp.
TATGTTAACAGAAGGTTGGGATGTTAAAAATGTATTTCAAATTGTACCCCATGAAATAAGAGCGTTTGACAGCAAACTATTAATCGCCCAGGTTCTCGGCAGAGGATTGCGGATACCGGAAGTCTATTTAGGACAAAAGCCTGTAGTAACCGTATACAATCATGCCCGATGGTCAGGAAGAATCAAACATCTTGTGGATGAAGTTTTAGAAATCGAAAAACGTGTTTATTCTTATCCTGTTGAGAAAGAGCAGAACTATAATTTTATGATTCATAACATTGATTACGCAAAGCTTATTGAAACTGAAGAATATAAGCAGGAAAAGGCATATGAATTTACAAAGGGATTTATTACATTGATTAGACAATCGCCAGCCTTAGAAAGGGAAACAGAATATGTCCGGGCAACAACAGGTGATATCCGTATAAAAAAGACAATGATAAGGTATAAGATGTTTCCCATAGATGAGATTGCTGAACAACTATACAACAGATTTCGATCAATCGATATGGAAACATCAGAAACGAATACTCCAACAAATTATGCAAAAAAATACAATTTGGAGTGGTTAAAGAAACTGTTAAGAAATTCATTGGATCGAATCGGCGAAAGTAAGGACCTGATTAGTGACGACAACCGTCAGCGCATATATAAAGCTTTTGGAGTTATACATCGTGGCGCAGCCAAGGCGGTTCGTTACAGAATGTCCCTAAAGGCGTTGGTCGAAGTAAATACAAGAGACCGCACAAGTAACAGTGCTGCCTATGCGGGAATCAAGCGCGGTAATGCAACCATATTCTATGATGATTTGACTTTTAAGTTTAGTGATGAGGAGAGCATTACTTTCATAAAAGAACTTGAGGCGGATGAAGCAAGACCAGTTTCTGCAATGGAGAGGATTGAGAACACATACAATTTCAAAACACCTCTAAATCTGGCTATTTCTGACCATAAGCCGGAAAGACAATTTATCAGAAGATTAATTACTCGGGAAAATGCGAATGCAATTGATGCATGGATAAAATCTACAGATCAGGAATTTTATCCAATAGAGTATTCTTGGAAGAAAGGGGAACATCCTAAGCGCGGGCGATTTAATCCAGATTTCTTTATAAAGGTTGGAAATAGTGTTTTAGTCGTTGAAATAAAAGATGACGAGGAAATAAAAGAACCATCGCATGAGAATAAGGCAAAATACAAAGCGGCTAAAGCTCATTTTAAAACACTCAACGAACAACAGAAAGAATTGCGGTATTATTTTAACTTTTTAACGCCAGATGACTATGACTATTATTTCAACTATATTAAAAATGGTAATTTCAATTTCAGCTCGAAGTTAGATGCCGAACTTGAGAGAAATGGGATTTCATAATATAGACTTGCCCGCTTCGACCTCAGGGAAGATAAAATGAGCCTTGCTTACGAATATATTCTTTCGCAGCGAAGTCCCGCCGCAAGAGGTATTGACATTACATTGCGTACGCAGGGTAACAGATACAGTCTTTTGAGCGGCTTGAAAAAGCATTCAGTTTACGCCCGGATATAGTTCTCGTTAATGACGGTGAGATTGTTGCAATGGATACTAAATGGAAACTGTTATCTGGCAAGGGGACGCTTTGTTTGCCACCTTAATTCTCAGGGCGGCAAACAAAGCGTCCCCTTGCCACCCGAGTTTTTACGAGGAGGATTTTTCATGATAAAATACGCCGTTAGGCGGATACCGGATGAAATAATAATCCTCTATACTTTTCAGTATGGGGGATTTTTCATGTCTGAAACATCCTCCGGATCGGAA
>CAZXAC010000378.1:0-1781 GCA_964638335.1 uncultured Lentisphaera sp.
TCTCTATCCCATTTGTTTTCGTCCAAGCTGCTTCCGTTGAATTCATCAGACAGACCCGGAACAAGTTCCCAGCCTTGATTATCGTGACGCTGCGGCAGAACTGTATTTTTGACTTCGGTTGAAACACAAGCACCTGCAGTTGATGCGATGGCGACGATCATAAACACCTCTTTGAATTTTCTTATTTTGGAAAACATGTTTTTCATTCTTCTTCTCCCTGCATTTCCTCATTAAGACTCTTCTTTTTTTCAGCGTGCTTTGCTTTACGCAACCTTTTTTCTTCTATTCCCTTGTGATCCGCTTCAGGATGAATATATCCCAAATTATTTTTTCCTATTCGGCCAAGAGCCTCCGGATATTTCTTGGATATGTCTTCAATCTGCTTCCAGTTGGCCCTCATTTTCTCCTTTAGAGCCGGGTCGGGTTCTTTTGAGGCCAAAATCTGTTTTACATAGGCCTGGTTTTCGGTGTTAAGTCGCAGATAGTCAAGACCCGCTCTTATAAAAGCAATCCTGTCGGAATATTGATTTCCGTCATTAGCAGTTTTTACAGCGGCCTTGTCAAGAAGGGAATATGCTTCCTTGAAGAATTCAGGACTGAACGCCTCTGCCCAGGACTTGCCTCCACCCTGCTCTCTGCGGTTGTTTTCAAGCATAGTCCAGTACGCCTTGATGTCTTCCGCCGCCGGGCCAAATCCAGCCTTATAATAGTCTTCCATTATTTCATCAACCTGCCTGTCTGGATTCCAGGTGAGCTGACCTAGCAGGTAATACAACGGCCCCTGTGTCGCCCAAAAATACCATATCAAATTTATCTCAAATCCGTATATATCTTTAGCTAGCATTTTTCTGACAATTTCGCCCACTCCAGTTATATCCACCGGGCCTCCAGTCTGCCAGTGCACATGATCTCCGGTATTCGGACGCCAAATCTGGTTTTTAGTCAGCTTCGACCAGGCATCAAACTGATCAACCGCTTTTTCATTAGAACTGCTGTCCGTGCTATTGAGACTGAAAAGACAATTTGCGGTATTCGCAATGAAGACATTATCGTCTGGCACGGCTTTGAGCGGAGCAGAACGGTAATATCCATATGCTCGCATCATCACCTTGTAATCCTTGTCCGGAAAGCGTTCCTTGAGCTTGCGGGCCAGCATGTTGCTAAAGGTCACCTGCCGGTCGGACAACGAAACTCCTTTGACCGATGGACCAGTTCCGGGATAATACCAAGTTTTCGGTAACCCTTCCGGACTGTCCCAGTCCCGACATTTTTCGCAAAGGCATATGCCAGTTGAATAACTGTCGCTCATGTCGGCACAAAACACGTTCCTATGAGGATTCTTTTTTACAGTTTCCGCGATATCATTCACCCATTGCTCCCAGACCGCTGGATTCGATTCACACTGCTTTGCCCAGTTGGGCTTATCTTTCCAGTTCCTTGTGCCATCAGCTTGAAGCGCGAAATATTCAGGATGGGTCTTATGGAAGCGCTCATACCAGTCAGCAAAACCATGCCCGCCTGGCACATACAAAGAATCCAGTTGGAGACGCTGTCTGCGCGCCCAGTCACCACTCTTTGTACCAGGGGCTCCACCACTCTTGAAGATTGCGACATTCGCAAATACGCTGTGGCGCTGGCGAAGTTTGGGATGATAACGGAATTCGAATGGTTTTATTGCAATTTTTGCCTGCTTTGTAACCACTTCTCCAAGATTCCCAGGCCAGAGCCAGTGTACACCTTTATTCAGGACAATCTCGGAGTCCGCTGGCTCTGGCCTGGGA
>CAZXAC010000379.1:0-1776 GCA_964638335.1 uncultured Lentisphaera sp.
AATGGCGCATGCCGATAATGTTCGTCGGCGTCGGAGAAAAGATGGAAGACCTGCTGCCGTTCAACGCCTCGGAATTCTCCCGCGCTCTCCTCGGCGACGCGGTTGATCCGGATTGACGCATCGCATCCTCAATACAGATTCTTATATTTAGACTCATGATTGAATGAATATTTTTATAAGTTTTGCGGGCAAACCATTTTTTTGCAAAAAATAGGTTTCCCCCCGCATCGAATGGAATTGCCAATGGGGCGGCTCAGGCCGCCTTCGAAAAGCTGCTTTTATAAACACGAATACAAATGCCCTCTGAAAGTAGTACAATACTATTGGGATGTCCTTAGACGAAGAGTAACTAAAAGTATATTCAGCAACGCCGAAAGTGCATCCGACATCGTGACTAAATACGCTTTCAACGGAGGCGAGACTAAGGAGTAAGCAATGAATTATCGTAACAAATTAATCTGGTATAGGATATGTGAGGAAACATTTCTCTCGGAATTAGAATGGGGAAAGAGATTTGTAATAGACCACATGATATCATCAATGCCGACAGGAGAAAGAGAGGCGCAAATTGCAGTTCAAGAAATTAATGAGACTTACACCTGCGATGAAAACGATGACCCTTCTTACATCGCGGAAATGAAAGAAGATAGAAGAACAGAAATATTATTGCGCTTTGAAAGCATCCGACAATCAGCCATCAACATGTCGTCGGTTATGCTTTGGCATTTATTGGAACAACAGATATTAGAGTTTTACATGAAAACAGTTTTATCTCCAGATGAAGAACGGCTTGTCAGATATGGAGAAGACAAAAAAATGCGTTACTCCTCATTATATATAGTCGAGATGCTTAGACGATTGAGAGAAAACGGCTTAGATATTGAATTTTGTCCAAGTTGGTCAAAAGTTGAAGAACTTCGTATGCTTGCGAATGCGCTAAAACATGGAATTGGAAGGTCGTCAGACAAGCTTAATAGTATAAGGCCCGATCTTTTTATCATAGACGAGTTGCTTCAAGCAAAAGATTGTGGCTTTGAAAGGTCTTCCCATATAAGAAGACCTGCCGGAGGAGATGGCATATATGTTCGAGAATCAGATGTGGTAGATTATTTTGACGCCGCAATCAATTTATGGAAATATATATTTGACAGGATTGAGGAGCTTTCAAGTCTAGAATCTAATATCGACAGCGATGAGTATTATTAATCGACTAAATATGAGTTTTCGTCGAAGGAGCGCATTTTTAAATGACACTTAACAAAAGAGCATAAGTAGTGTCTACGCTGAGGCAATTGACAAACAAACAGACAAGATAATGGAGCTAGGTGTCTATTTAGAAAAACTGATGGGCATGCCGAGAATTGACTGTTTATATTGTCGCTGTATGGCTATTGGGTCATCCTGTGCTGGCGAAAATGGGTTCCCGCTTTCGCGGGAATGACGGCGTAAAAGAAAAATGGAATGGCGACACAAAAGAAAATCGAAAATATTAAAAATTGAAATGACAGCATTTAAAAATAGTGGAATGACGGTGCGGGAATCGGCATTTCCGCCCTACAAGAATCGAAATATGATGGTTATGCCAATTCTTAATTGGTTTTTACCCGTCTCACACCCGCAACGGGGTTGTGGTGGCGCTCAGAATGATGAGTAGAAACAAACAAGTTGACAAATAAGCAAACAACGCTTCGAAAAAAGCAACTGCTCCGATTTTTGTGATAATTGAACAGTATTGTGCAATTCCGGCTTAGTAATTTGATGTGAAGTCGATCATGA
>CAZXAC010000380.1:0-1775 GCA_964638335.1 uncultured Lentisphaera sp.
TCTCGATAGGCTTGTGGAGGGGAATATCTACTCGCCACCTTCGATCAACGATCACGTTGTGAATGTTCGTCTGAAATCAGGAAGAAATATTCTTGTTTTCTTATTTATGAATGGCAAGGCTGAAGCTATAATCGCGATTGGTGGTCCGGATGATCTCCGTCGCGGAGATTTCAAATCAATAGTCCCTCCCAAGAAGAAGGTGACGGACGCCAAGTCACTTTACGAACTTTATCCAACAGATCCTGAGGCTCCGATTAGATGGGTTGTCCCGGAGAATTTCAATCCGACCCTCCCAGATCTCGGTATTCAGCATCTAGAAGGCATAGAACATTTTGAAATATTCCATGCTATCCCGAGCAAGGCGGCAATTGAAGATGGCGGCGATGGAAAATATGAAAGCCTGCGCCACGGAACTTGGAATCATGGTCCTCCTGTACTGATTCCATTCAAGAATCATGTTGTTGCGTACTGGTGCAATCATGCGTTGGATGAGGAGGGGGCAGGTTCAAGAATTTTGGGAAAATATGGAAGAATCCTTGACGATGAAGGTAATGTTGATTGGGGTGGAGATGAAAATCTTTTTGAGGCCGGGCCGGCTGCAGTTCCGGTAAGCCGCCGCAGGATTGAAAGCGGAACCGAAAAAGTAAATTGTATTCAGACCCGTGGAGCATTCAACATCATTGAAGGGAGGCTTTTCTTCTGCGGGAAATTGTTAGCTTTACATGGCAAGTCCTCGAACAGTTCATCTTACTGGGAAGGGGCGATCAAGTTCGGCCAGAAGATTCCTTCCGACAGTTTCCGTGCCGGACCCGATGCTCTTGCGCTCGGCGGTCAGAACCTGCGATGGGAGTTGGGTGTTGATTTCTACCAGGAGTGGGACATCGTCGACGGGAAATTAAAGACGATTTCTCCTCTCTACAGATCTGGAGAAATTCCAAAGACTATTGCCATGACCCCCGATCTTACAATGCCAGTAGAGCCATTTACCGAAGCATTTCAGAATGCCGTGCCTTTCGATGAGGCTCCTTGCGAAATTCGCAGACTTATAAAGGAAGGCAAGAGAGCTTCCCATGGGCGACCTTTGAAATATCCTCCCGGCAAAAGCAATCTCACCGTTGATGGCAGCAACGGACTTGCCCATCAAACACAGTTCAGACGTCCGGACGGTTCATGGGTTGCGATCAGAGAAAATCAGAAACCCACCTTGCAACCAGTTTATTTTGCTGCTGAGAAGCCTGACGAGGAGTCATTCTATCCGCCAGCCCGTCGGACTAATTTGTATGGAGCGGTTAATCCGCATGCTGGCGAACTTCCGGATGGGACTGTTTACATAGTTTGCAATTCACCCAACCGCCGGACAATGTTCATAACGTTGAGCAAGGATGGTCGTGTGTTTGACAAGACATACTTCCTGATGCACAAAATGCTGAGTGATTACACTCCGGGAATCATGAAACGCGAAGGCGGTCCCGGAGCCGGGCCGCAGTATTTCCACGCGACTGTCGTAGGGAAAAGCCTATGGATAGTTTATAGCATATCAAAAGAACATATAGGGATCACCAGGATCCCCTTGTCGAAATTGGAACATGATTTTTAATGCCGATCTAGAAGATATGAAAATTTAAAATGAAAAATTGGAGATTCTTTGATGGGAAAAATTATAAAAAAAAATAAAATTTATGGGAATATCAAAATTCCAGATGAGTGGACTGTCTTTGCACCATGCGATCCAAGGGCGCCACAGCTTGATGCTGATTTATTGAGCCGCATCCCGG
>CAZXAC010000381.1:0-1743 GCA_964638335.1 uncultured Lentisphaera sp.
GGTATAGTTGTAAACAATGCAATATTAATAATGGATGAGCTGGAAATTCAAATCAGTAAGGGGATACCCCGTACTGAAGCCGTGCTAGTCGCGTCAAAAATAGTTTTCAGACCGATATTAATGACCAGTATAGCCGCGGTCCTTGGCATAGTCCCGATGGCGTTCGGCACAGGCCTGGGTTCTGAATTGCGCTCAAGTTGCGGAATAGGAATAGTAGGCGGACTGATTTCTTCCACAATATTATCGCTTACAGTGATTCCAACGGCATACATCCTTTTCTTCTGTAAGGAAAAGCCTAGAAGAGATTAATACTGAGCTGCATTCAAATAGATCATGAGGCTTAACTCTGCAAAAGACTACCTTTGGCAAGCATGCTCCTGAACTCCCTTGGTGTCATCGAAATATGCTTGACAAAGACCTTTGAAAAATAACTTTGATCGGAATAGCCGCACTTTAGAGCTATCTCTCCGACGCTAAGATCGGTGTATGCCAAAAGCCTCTTTGCCTCTTTCATCCTCATGGTGCTGAGATGTCCGGAAAAGGACATTCCCGTTTCCTGCTTCAGTTTATGCATAACGGTTGAGACACTCGCACCTGCGAAAGAAGCGACATCTTCCACTTTTACATCATCGCGAAAATGTTTCGACACGTATGATAAGACCTTCCCAATAACCTCATTTCTGTCCTTAACTCCGGATGAACTCGCCTCACGCAATATCATTTTTTGAAACTTAATGCAGAGTGCGTCAGGGTCAGATTCTAGACCCGCCGCTTCTATATCCATCGGGTAATCAGACAACTTTTCATCGGTGCTGGAATTATTTTTTTTAACCCTTCGCATATGAACTATTGACAATGCCATAAAGATAAAACTCTTGAGGATAGCCATATTCCCACCACTCTCAAGTGAAGCGGCACCAAGAAACTCATCAACCCTCTTTATGACATCTATTCGTTCCGCTGAATCAACCGCTTTCGCAAGATCAAGGGCAAGAAAACAAATCATCCTGTCTTTGTCTATCGAAATTCCCTTCAGGTCTTCCGCCCTGCCGGATATTCTGCTCTGCTGGCTCCATATTTCAGCGTTCAATGCGAAACGATTGGAATCTAGCAAACCCGAGGAACACACAGCCTCCTTCATAAATTCACCAAAACTTAGGAAATCCATGCGCGGAATTTCATCCGTACCCTGAAACGCGCTAACAAGCCCGGCCATCTCGTTTTTCTTATCAAGTTTATTCAATGTCGAAATCATCTGGTGTATACTGCCTTGAAAAGTGCCCGTAGGGAAGAGACCGCCAATCTCTATCGCCCCTCTTATCTTGTCTCCTTCAACTCCTACCGGAACTATTATACCGTAAAGTCCGAGCCAGCACTTAAAATTGTACGCGTCTCCACGGAGCCAAGATTGATACGAAGCGGATTTAGCGTTCTGCATGCATTGCTCTCCAGTTTTATTACCGTCAACGCACGCCGCGCATAAACGACAGAAAGCCCCGCCAACAATAGGCCGAGAACGCCTCTCAAAGTCATAGAAAACAGCTCCATAACGGGCATAATTTTCTATATCCGAGAGTACATTCCTAATCTTTTTGTATAAAATATCATCCATAAAAAAATGCATAATTTTTCGAAAAAATAACATATTTTTACAAGATGTAAAGAAGAAAATAGGTTATCTTATGCTATTTTATTAAAAAGAAAATTTCTCAATAAACCAATAAACCAGGAGTTTTAACAATG
>CAZXAC010000382.1:0-1734 GCA_964638335.1 uncultured Lentisphaera sp.
GAAGGCGCACCGAGATGGACTCGGGAAATGGCTCGCGGGGGCACCCCGGAGGAAGCAAAAATACTTCCTCGATATGTCGAGACTGGAAAGCTATAGTTTTCGGCCAGGTGTTTTTGGGCGTTAGAAGTGAGTTGTATTAGAATTGACGCAATGCTGGTTAGATGGAAATGGACAAATAATCATTGCCAAACTTCTCGCATTGAAAAGTTACATTCATCCGGAAGGGCAGCTCCCATCATTTCGAACAGGGAAACCTGATATGGGATCGAACCCTCCTTCGCTCCAGATAAAGGCTTCGAAGACACACTTTGCTTCACTACCATAACCTTCCTGCCAAGTGGCTTTAAGTAAATTACTGCCGTGCTCGCTTGATAGTTCAAGATACATGTTGTCTTCTCCACCAAGCGGTAAACCGAAGATATTCCCAGTTGATCTATCGACCATAACACCCATTCGACAACCCGTTCCGCATCCCCAAAGAGCCAAAACAGAATTTGCTGAGAAATTTGGGGCGGCCCCATACGCTTCTTGAATTCGAGTGCGGTATCCCCATTCAGGCGAATTTGGAAACAGTTTCAGTGTCGCGGTCCTGGTTGTCATTGGAACTAAAAAATCCGCAAACTCAGGCAACCTTGGCGGCTTAGCTACAAGATTCTCAGGCTCTTCAGATCCGGAAATGGAATTTGTAGAAGTATCAACTTGGTTGGATGGCGCTAAATTTTCAGATCTGGAATAAGAGTCTTGTGCCACATCTTCATTCCCTACGACTTGTTCTATAGGACTATTCTCAGATGTCTGGTCGGATCGAGTTCCAATGAGCAAACCCGCAATCAAGACACATCCAATCCCGATGACCCAAAACGCATATCGCAGCTTTGCAGAATATTTGGATTCCTTACCGGAAATAATGCGGGCTTTTTGCGCTTGAAATTCTTCCTCTGTAAGCGCCCCAACTTCTTTCAATCGAGCTAGACGTTCTAAATCGTCTAAGTTCATAAATTCTCCGAGTTTCGCATTTCGAACATTCGCAAATGATGCCGTTGCGAACTAGCGGAGCGACTGCAAGTTAGCAATGTTATCACGTCCACACTGATACATCCGTCGACGGTTTCGATGGTGGCCTGCCACAACGATACGTATCGGCCTCGACCATTCTCGGTGACTTCAATTGCCTAGGTCCGCTTCTTGATCTGCAGATCTATGAGGAATCTTCACCTCCCAGCCCATACAGCTACACTCCCCTGCCAATATGGCAGGCGCTTCGCTTTTTAACTGAGTGATCGGCACACCCAGCATATTGATTACTCCTACTTGCGACCATTTTGCGACCGGACATTTTGCAACTTCGCCGAGGCAAAACCTATTCCCAAACTCGCGACTTTTTGATGGTTGAACTGTTCCAATAAAGAATTATGAGCTTGATGGTGCTGTCAAAATATTATAGAGGCACACTAACGTACAAAATTGGTTTTTGTAGCTGTAATCAATGTATTTTTAAGCTATAAATTGATAATTGTTTGTTAGAAATATATATGTTATTATCTAACAAGAAGGAATGGTGAAATGTACGCAGTTACCGATCGGATCATCAAGCGAGTGCGAGGAAAAGGGCGCGGCTGGGTCTTTACACCCAAGGATTTTCTTGATCTCGGCACACGCGCCTCCATCGACATGGCGCTTAACCGCCTCGTGCAAGCTGGAGACATCCGCCGCATTGGGCGGGGCATCTATGAC
>CAZXAC010000383.1:0-1727 GCA_964638335.1 uncultured Lentisphaera sp.
GAATATTATGACCCATGCCGGCATGATTTCGCGTACCCTGGCCGAAGAGCACGCCATGACGGAATTTGAAAAGTTCGAGGTCAAACGCCTGCAAGTTGAAGCACAACAGCCGACAAGCGACTTTGACCACTTTGTGGAAAAAACTAAAAGATTAAAAACCACGGCAAGAAAAGCGCTTCCTGCTCCGCAGAAAAAGAGTGGCATAGTAAAGAGGAAAAAATAATGACCGCACGGAATAATGTTAATCTCTCCATACCGGGGGAAATGAAAGAAAAACAAAATGCGACAAACAGGCAACAAGGTCTGTTTTGCCTCTGTGTGGCTAGCCCAAAACAAAAGGAAATTGTGTATGGTGGGTGAGTGGCAAACTATAAAAGCAGAAGAATTTTGTTCATCAGTCCGAGATGGCACACATGATTCTCCAAAGCCAGCGGTGAATGGTAAATATCTTGTGACATCCAAGCATATAACAGGTGGTAGAGTTGATCTAACTAATGCTTACCTTATTTCTCAGAGTGATTTCGAAGAGATTAGCAAGAGAAGTAAAGTAGATAAATGGGATGTCTTAATTTCTATGATTGGGACAGTTGGGGAGGTTTGTCTCATAAAGGAAGTTCCCGACTTTGCAATCAAAAATATAGGGCTTTTCAAATCAAAAAACGAGTGTCAAGGAAAGTGGCTATACTATTATTTACAAAGCACGAAAGCAAAGCAATATATTCTGGAACAAAGTAGAGGTACAACGCAAGCATATATTCCTCTTGGTTCTCTTCGAGAATTCCCAATTTTAGTGCCAGAGAACCCAAAAGAAATGCGTGCGATTACACAGATCCTCGGCACGCTGGACGACAAGATCGAGTTGAACCGAAAAATGAATCGGACGCTGGAGGAGATGGCGCGGGCGATCTTCAAGAGCTGGTTCGTAGACTTCGACCCCGTCCACGCCAAGGCCACCGTGCGGCGGGAACATCCCGGCTGGACCAACGAACAGATCAGCCGCGCCGCCTGCCCCAACCTCAAACCCGAAATCGCCGCCCTCTTCCCCGATTCCTTCGAAGACTCTGAACTGGGCGTAATCCCAAAGGGCTGGGAGATGGATTCGCTTGGCAATGTTGCTGACGTCAACTGGGGAGATACAAATGTAACAAAGAAATCATACGTCGATGAGGGCTATCTCGCGTACAGCGCAAAAGGACCAGACGGCTTCCTTCCATATTATGATTATGATCGAACAGGTGTTGTACTGAGTGCTATTGGAGCCAATTCAGGCTTTACGTGGTTAGCACATGGTAAGTGGTCCTGTATCAAGAATACAATTCGTTTCTGGTGTACAGATCAATCGCTTTCTACTGAATACTTGTTCTATGCAACGCTTGGAAATCACCGTTGGCCTCTACGTGGTTCGGCTCAGCCTTTTGTATCTCAAGCGGACGCAAGGAATGTACAAATTCTCAAGCCTGGAAAAAACATAGCGAAACTGTTTGGTAACAAGGTTTGTGCTTTGCATGAGAAATGTAACTATGCCGCTGGCGAGAATGTCACCCTCGCCACCCTGCGCGACGTGCTGCTACCGAAGTTTATCTCCGGCGAGTTGCGGGTGCCGGACGCAGAGCGGATCGTGGGGAGGTGTATTTGATGACATCTGATCCATCCAAACATCGCCGCCGATCCATCCGCCTACACGAATACGATTATTCCTGGCCTGGGGCGTATTTCGTGATCGTTCC
>CAZXAC010000384.1:0-1711 GCA_964638335.1 uncultured Lentisphaera sp.
GTGATACCAAGCAATGACTCCGTCACCAGCCGAGAAGCTCCTGTCTGGGTCCCGTTCACGGCCATTCCATGATACGGTGATTGAAACCCATGAATTGTCTGGGACATGGAAACGGTGCCACGCTGCATGTTTATAATCATATTCCGACATATCATTGAGAGCTGTTGCACCAAATTGGCCTTTAAAGCTTTTCCCAGCAGTTTTTGAATCTTTTCCTCCCTGTTTTTTGTATTCCTCTTCCGGGGCGCTTTTCGAAGTTTGTCCAAGATCTGCTGAAAGTTTTTCAGCCGACCTGTTCAGGCTTATCTTGCAAGCAGGTCCGGCGTTTTTGATCGGATTAATAGGTATTTTAAAATTTTCCTTGGCCTGATATCCGGGAGCAGAAGCCGAAACATAATACACACCTGAAGCGAGAGTTGGAAAATCCATTGAACCCGTAGGTGTGGACATCGAGTAGTCATAGTTCCTTTCGGGAGAGCGTAGCGATATATTGGCCCCCTGAATCATCTCGCCGTTTTCTGAATCAACGACAATCACTTTCAATTTTGCAAAACCACCAATCTCTTCCGGCTTGCTTTTTGAGAGTTTTATCTGTCCGTTGTAGTCCTTTTTCTTACTTGCATCAAACGAATAGCTCACAGTCTTTGATTCATAACCATGGCACAAAACGCCTATCTCATACGAGCCCGAAGGGACTTCGTTAAAAACAACCAATCCGTTTCGAGTTCCTTCGCGCAGTCTTCTGTATTTTTTTCCTGATATTGAGACCTCTGCATCCAGAGATTTTCCGTCCTCTACATCCACAACCGACATTTTTATATTTACGGAATCCGAAAGTTCATTCAATTTTTCCATTTCACTTTCTATCTCTGAAAGTTTTGACATCAGAAGTTCTTTTGTGATGTACCTCTTTCTTTCATCCTGCTCACGTTCTTTCACTGATTTTTGGTACTCTACATGCCTTCTATTTTCATCTTCGTCATAATAATCTCCGACGAAATCGCCACTTACATCGCGATTTGCGTCTTCATCCATCGCCCACTTCATCCTGTTTCTTCCCTTCTCTATCTCATCGAGCAGTTTCTTGGCCTGTTTTTTTGCGGCATCCGAAGTTGAACTGCTGTTAAGTATATCCCTAGCCTCTTTCTCCATTTTATCTAATTTTTGTGATATCGGGTCATAGGTACGTCTTTTTGATTCCTGCAGCATGGTTTTCTTGTTTTCAAGATTTTCTCTCTCTATTCTCAGTTTCTCCATTTTTGCTCTGAACGCACCTGCCCCTGATTCAGATATCTGATATATATCAACAAGAGGTTTTACGGTCATGCCGTAAGCCGTTTCTTTCACAAAATTGGCGGCAAATTTGTTTCCTCCCCTCAGCCCAATTCCCAGCCCCTGAAAGAAAGAAGGATCTCCGGCATTGGGGTTTTCCAAATACCACTTGGCGAGCTCATCTATGCCGGCTTGAGCTCCGCCATAAACCGCGCCAGGAGCTCCAGAAATAACCCCGCCAACCTTGGATAAGGTCGGGTTCGTGGCAAGCGCCAAAAGACTGCCCCCTGCCGTCAAAGCTTGGAGTCCTTTCTTTAAATGTGGATTCATGCTTACCATCAAATCGAGAGCCTCGCCAGTGACGCCATAATTCTGATAAGCACCGTGCAAGGTCATCAACGCATCAGCACCTTTGAAAAAGGCATCTCTTCCAGAGAAA
>CAZXAC010000385.1:0-1701 GCA_964638335.1 uncultured Lentisphaera sp.
TGATAACCAGGGAGGAAAGAATATGAACAATTGGAAGGACATATGGAATAAGAGATACTTAAGCGAGCAGGGTATGGATTTGGAAACACTTATCAAGTTGGATGGGTTTGATACAGGAGCCGGGCGGATTGATACAGCAGATTGGCGAATATATGTAAAAGGCATTGCCGAAAAACTTGGAGTCAAGGAAGCAGAGACGGTGTTCGAGGTCGGATGCGGAGGCGGTGCATTTCTTTACGCACTGCGTGAAAGTACTCTTTCTCTCTCAGTTGGCGGGTGTGATTACGCAGCAGGTTTGATTGAAGCCGCAAGACAAGCCATGCCGGATGGTGATTTCAAGGTGATGGAGGCCGTTGAACTGGAACCCAATCCGCAGTATAATTATGTATTTGCAAACAGCGTTTTTCATTATTTCAGCTTTGAATATGCATCTGCGGTGCTTGAACGAATGATAAACAAGGCAAAAGTGGCCGTCGCCGTAATGGAAATTCCCGATGCGGCAACCAAGGAAGAATCAGAATGTATGCGGCGTGATATCTTGACCCCGATGGAATACGAAAAGAAATACAAAGGACTTGAACATACCTATTACGAACGGAACTGGTTTGTGGAACAGGCAAAAGGTCATGGGCTTGACTGTGTTTTGTTTGACGGATGCGTGCCTAACTATGCCCAGAATCGGTTTCGCTTCGGTTGCTTAATACGAAAGTAGTTCATTTTCTGAAATTGATCTTATGTAATCGCTGCAGGAGGCTTTATGGATTATAAGGATAAATCGATAGCAACATTCGTGGCTGAGCAGAACGATCGCAAGCTGCTGTTCACAGCCGGACCCCCAAGTCTGTTGCCTGAAAATCTGACAGGATTGCGACCTTGTTTCGGGCGCGGTGATGATGACTACACCAAAGTTGAAGCATCCGTACTGGGTGCGCTCAAAAGCATGACCGGGCATAAACATATCGTTCGCATGCAGGGATCAGCAAGTCTTGCTCTGGAAATCATGGCCTTGAACTTTCTCTATGGCCGAGTGCTCATTGTGGCAACCGGTTATTATTCCGACCGCCTGAAATGGCTGGCCGATTCCGCCGTGCGCCGCACAGGAGAAGTCAAAGAGGTTGTCAGTGTCGATTGGCAAAATCTTGAAAATGCACCCGGTTATTTCGATTGGGTCTTTGCCTGTCCCACGGAGACCAGTCGTGGTTTGCGATTGCCGATTGAATCCCTGGCAGCCTTGGGCAAACGTGTAGGAGCACGCCTCATGCTGGACGCAACAGCGTCTATTGGCCTAGAGACGGGGCACGATGTGGCAGAAGTCATTGGTTACAGCTCCTGCAAAGGCCTGTTTGGATTGACGGGTGCCTCTTTTGTCGCCTACAATTCCCAACCGACAGTAGTGGCCGATTCATTCTATCTTAAAATGGCGACTCATCAGGAAAAACTGATGACGGGGCCATACCACGCCATTTGTTCACTTCTTGAAGTATTGCCAAAGCACGATGACTTCAGGGTTGCCGTAATTAAAAACAAACAGGAATTTTCAAGAAGAATGAAAGATCATCTCACTCTGCCCCAAATCAATCAGCCTCTGTTATGCACGCACGTCAACTGTGAAATTAAAAGCCGGGATCCGCGCACTATTCTTTACAACCCGCGAGGTGGTTCAGGCGGTAGAGTGGTCTGTCATTTAGGTGAAGTTCATTT
>CAZXAC010000386.1:0-1698 GCA_964638335.1 uncultured Lentisphaera sp.
TATTTTTGTAAATATTCTTGATGTTCATCCTCCGGTAGAGAAAGTTGCCCCGTCCTTCCAGGAAGTTGTGGGAGCTACCGAGGAGAAAGAGGCGGAAATGTTGAAGGCTAAAGCTTATGTGAACAAGACGATTCCAATGGCGGAAGCCGAAAGTTCGAAGATTATGCTTGATGCTGAGACGGATGGCAGGAATTCGATTATGCTTGCCCAATCTGAAAATGAAAGATTTGTAAAGCAACTTTTGGCATACAGGCAGATGCCGGCGATGTTCAAATTAAGGTCATACCTAGATTTCTTCGAAGAGGATTGTGCCGGAGTCAGGAAACTTGTACTAGATTCACGAATGAAAAATAATGTTTTCATATTGAACTTTGAGGAAAAACAAAGATTGGATCTCTTGGATGCCCCGTTGGGCGTAATTCCGGAAAATAACTAAAAAGAACATACTTAAGGAGATATAATTATGTCTGAAGAGCATGGCAATGAAAAAGGTTCTAGCAGGCACTTGCCCACCATGGTGCTTGGGGCAGTTGTTGCCGCGATATTTCTTCTAACGATATTTACGTTTCAGGTAAATACAACTGAACATGCAGTAGTCACTACTTTTGGGAAGATAAGCGGGACGAGAGGTCCTGGACTTCATTTCAGATGGCCATATCCGGTACAGCAGATAACCCGTTATGATAATAGGAACCGATGTTTTGATGGGACCGTTGGCAAGTTGGAAGAGACATACACGGCGGATGGAAAAAGTGTAGTAGTGGGTACTTACATTGTTTACAGGATATCAAATCCTGAAGTTGTACTTCAACGCCTTGGCACGGAGATAAAGGCCGAGGAAAGGCTTACCAGTCTGGTGAGGACAGTAAAGAGTGCGGTCATAGGCAAATATTCCTTCAAGGAGCTGGTTAACACAGATCCTTCTATGCTTAAACTTGATGCGATAGAAAAACAAATACTTGCTGGCGTCGCGGATCAGGCGAAAGGTGAATATGGAATAGAAGTCAGGGGTGTTGGCATAAAATTCCTTGGAATACCAGAAAAAATATCGGAGAAGGTTTTTGACAGGATGATATCTGAGAGAAATGTTTTGGCTGAGAACTACAGATCAGAAGGGAAAAAAGTGGCGAAGAAGATAAGGGATGAGGCTGACAACCGACGCAGGGAGATGCTTGCCAGTGCGGAAGCGGAAGCTCGCAGGACAAGGGCCGAGGGAGATGCCAAGGCGGCGTCATTCTATTCGGTTTTCAAGGAAGAACCGGATCTTGCGGAATTTTTGAGAAAATTGGAATCTTTGAGAAAGATAATGCCCGAAAAGACTACGTTAATATTGAATACCGAAGATTATCCTCCTTTTGACATATTGAACAAGAAAAATGTTCCAAATACCACTGAAAAGGGAAGTAAATGAGCGGAAAGACTGAACAGTATAGTTCCGGAATGAACGCCATAGTGGAGCTTTTGCGTTATTCCTTCATAATCCTGTCATCTTCGATAGTTCTCCTGCTTGCCTGGTATTTGATTTTTGCTGGTTATTTTACAGTCAGGCCGCAGGAGGCGGCGATTGTTTTAAGGTTTGGGAGAATAGTAGGGGAGTTCCGCGAAGGATGGCATTGGGTCTATCCGTATCCTGTTTCAAGGGTGATAAAAATTCCAACGACGAAGCAGACAATAAGGACTAAATCCTTCTGGCATAGG
>CAZXAC010000387.1:0-1698 GCA_964638335.1 uncultured Lentisphaera sp.
TAATGTTCCCTTTTCATTTTTCCTCCAATCCTGAGCCAGCGGCTGACTTAGTAATGCGATTTCACACCCTATCTGGGAACGCGCTTTGTCTATCACGTCAACTACGGCTTGCAGTTCATCTATGGTCCCAGACGGGAAATTGTTTACACCACCAATCATAAGCAGGTCAGGCTTATATACCGACACATATTTATCAAACTGTTCTTGTTCACCGTAGTACCAGCATCCCGTTGCTCCTCTGACAGAAATTACAAACTCAATATTTGAAACCGGGAAGGAGCGTTTTACCAGCGCCTGAAAGACGGAATTATAGCTATCGTTCATTATACTATCGCCCAGCATAACGACCCGCCAGCAATTACCTTTGTTCAATGCCAATGATGTCTTTGGCAGGAGTTTCATGCTGTCGCTCGGAGCGGAAAAACCAAGAGGAGGCAGATTGCCATATATCTTGTCACACCACGTGGCGGCATCTTCGGCATTTACGGGGATAATCCTTATATCCCTAACTCTTATTTTATCCTTAGATACAAAGGCAACTTGAGCTTTTTTGACCAGCCCAGAAACATAGAAAAATTCCTCATAGGCTACCATTTGTCCTGACTCTTTGACCAAGCTGTTACAATCTGGCAGATTTTTCCCATCGGAATCAAAAAAGTCCAACCACCAGAAACAACGCATCTCGGAAGACGCGCTAAATGTCAATTTGTAATACCCTGGACCCAAAAGATCAAAGATTTCCGACTGAATTCGTCCTCCTTTGTCTGGGAAAAGCCCTTCGAAGGGAAGATATGTCGAGCCCCCCTCTGAACTTCTTGGCTTATATGTCCAACCAGAACAAGCTCCCAGCTCACCATCGAAACGAAAAACTTCATAATTACGGCTTGTCATGAGCCCCTAAAGAAAAAATATTGTTATTAAGTCTTATTCTTATTTCCAGAGAATTTTATATCCGCTTTTGACTTTCGTTTTTTGGATTTCGTCCTGAAGTTTCAAAGCAGCTTTTTTTTCGGCAAGGAATTTTTTTATGGCTGGAAAAGCCTCTTTTGTGGGGACATATCTGGAAGGGATTTTGGCATCGAGACGGACTATGTGCCAGCCGCGAACGCTTTTGAAAGGTTTGCTTATTTGTCCCGGTGACAGTGAGGATACTGCGTCGGAGAATGATTTTGGCATTTCCGCTAGGGAGAATTCTCCAATTTCTCCACCATTGTCCTTGCTCCTCTCATCTTCGCTATTTTCTTTCGCATACTTTTTAAAAAGCTCAGCTGACACACTTTTTTTTGCTATCTCATCCAACTTGTCCGTTACCTTTTTTTCATCGTCTTTCGTACCCGATATGAATATATGTGACAACTGGACTTTTTCTGGAATCAAGAATCTGTCCTGATTGCTTCTATAGAACTCTTCCACCTCTTTGTCCGGTGGGGCACTTGCAACTATGAACTTGTCATTTATATATTTTTCTATTGTCATTCCCTGAGCTATGCGTTTTTTTATCGACGCCTCAGTAACTCCCATATCTTCTGAGAGAGCCTTTGAGCCGCCTTTCACGGAGGATGCTATTTTTGCGAATTGCGCATCCACATCTTTGTCAGGGACTGAGACTCCAGCGTCTTTCGCGATTTTGTACAGTAATTCTCTTTCCACCATGGCATCTATAGTTTTCATAGAAGTTTCTTTGACCTTTATCATGTC
>CAZXAC010000388.1:0-1696 GCA_964638335.1 uncultured Lentisphaera sp.
AAAAAAGTATATTTCCAAACTTGAATATTTGTTATCGACCGGGCAAACTATGACAGGAGATAGCAGTATTCCAGGGATAAGACAGCAAAGGAAACCGACGAAAACCACCAGGCTTGCAACAGCGTAGTTCAGCATTGATGGAACAAATATGTTTAGAGCTGAGAAGATTTCTCCTATTTCCGCAGTCCCACCCTCGTATTCCTTTTTCACTCCTCTGAAGAATCCAACGAAGAAAGGCGCCACTATAAAACCAAGCACCATGCCAATCAGAGCTCCTCCGAGCCCTCCAAGTATGCCGGCCACCTGCATTGCGAAGTCTCCGTGCAGATTAAGTGTTCTGACAAATATCCCGACAAAGAATCCCCATATCCAGCTGAGCAGATTGCCCACCATGCTTATTGCAAAAGATATTCCATTGACTATGAGTCCGCCCACGATGTAATAGACTGGATTCGCTTTAACCCTCTCAAAGGCGAAAGAAAACGCCTTGCTGATGTCAATATTCACGATTTAGCCTCCTGATTTTTGTTGAATTACAGATAATTCGCTTTCAGATATTTGCAAGAATGTGCGAAATGATTTAACTTAACCCAAACAAATAAAGGAGAATGCCATGTCTAATGTACCTGGTGCGGAAAAGAAATTGGCAGCGGGGATCTGCGGAATACTTATCGGAGCCTTCGGTGTCCACAAGTTCATTCTTGGCTACAAGAACGAAGGCCTTATAATGCTTTTAGTCTCAGTGCTCTCATGCTTCACGCTTTCTTTTGTAATGAGCGTGGTAGGAATTGTGGAAGGAATACTCTACCTCACAAAGACCGACGAAGAGTTTGTGAACACCTACATCACGAACAAGAAAGGCTGGTTCTAGAAAAGTCTGGAAATTCAGAACTTTAACAGCTCCCGGTTAATCCGGGAGTTTCTTTCCGTTTGAAAAAGCTTCCGCCTTTTTTTACAACATAACAAAATAGACAGCAGATCATTAGCAGCACTCCGATACCCATAATTAGCGGAATAAATAGTGCTGTTATTGATATTATTACTGATCCTGCCGCCTCAAGTGTTGAGATTATGGGATTGCCTATCCCTGCAGTAGTTGCGCTGGATATTGCCCGAGTACCAGTTGTAACCAGTTGCACGCCTGTCGCAACGCTTCCGCCACAGATCACTCCAAGTGACCATGAAAGCAATGGGGAAATATCCGAAGGAAACACTGCGACAGTCATTAGTGTTCCAGCGATTCCAGCGGTTGGAGTGGCTATTGAATCCAAGACGTTGTCGAGCCACGGAATATAGTAAGCGGCGATTTCAACAACTGTAGCAGTTGAAAATGCTATCATGGCAGGCCATGAGCCTATCCAAGCAAAACCTTCTTTCAGATCTATTATCCCAAATTTGTATCCGATGCTGACAACTAAAAACGGCAGAAATATCCTGAGTCCACAGGCGGCTGAAAGGCAGATTCCAAGACAGAGAGCAATTATTATAGCGAACATAAATATCTCCTTTATGATGTTTATACTTATTTTGAGCCAATTGCAAAATTGCCGACGGAACGCCGGTCTCACTTGTCCCGTCGTCTTGTCCGGCGTGGCTGGAGGCGAAGACGAAAGCTTAAAGCGAAGACGGATGACCGGCTTAAGAGCCAGCCATAAGGCTGGCGCTCCACTAAAAAGGCAATTTTGCAATCGGCTCA
>CAZXAC010000389.1:0-1692 GCA_964638335.1 uncultured Lentisphaera sp.
CCAAGCGCTTGCCGCTGATTTCTTTAGTTTTATCAAAGTAAAAACCCAATCTCTTCTGCTTGGCGCAATAATCATTATAATTAACCGGCTCACCGAGAGTGTCCAAAAGCGGCTTTATCTCTTTTAACAATTTTACTTTATTTGTTTTTCTCTTTAGAGACTCTAAATAAATGCAGATATCATCTAGATTGTGGGCATACATAAAACTAAACGCCACACTCTCGCCTTTATCCTTAGCCATATCAAGTCCGTCATTCCAATCAGCACCCTCCAGACGGATAACATTATGTTCTCCGACATTAAAAAACTGCACCAGATTTTCTACCAATACATGCTCCAATATGCTGCCGCGGTATATCCTGCCGGTTTTATCCCTTAAAACATAATCACGCTGACAGAAATTAGTATCCATTTCTTTTGAGCGCTTTAATTGGTTATCGCGAAAATATACCTCATCCTTTAAAAGCATACTCAAATCTTCTGTTTTATTCAAATATGCCTTTAAAGTCAGGTACGGCCATACGCCATGGTCCATCCAGACGCGGTTAATGCGGTTACGGTCGGCAAGAAAGCTACCGTCTTTTGTAATAATCGTAGCGTTTGAGCCGTCTATGCGCACACCGCGGAAATTATGTTTAACCATCTCTTTTGTTTTATCCGGCTCAAAAAGCAGAAGGCTTAAAGCATCCTGCCAAAGATCACGCCAACCTCTTCCCCCTTTGCCGTAATCAAAATGAGGCAGGAATGAGCAGCCAAAAAGCCGGCGCAGCTGCGGCTGTAACTTCACCCATAAAAGCCAATTGTTAAACACACAATCCTTGAAACTAAGCCCTGCCTGATTTAAATAACACTGCCAATATTCCTTAGTGGAATCTAGGGCTACTTCTACTTTATCGAGGGTATCAAATCTTTTCAAAATCTTATCAATGAATGCCCGATCCTGCGATATGCCCATAATTAAAGTATAGGCTACTTCTTCTTTTGGTTTCAGGCGCCTTTGCCTGAAACGAAAAGCTGACGCGGCCTCTTTGCCGTCAAATACCTTTGAATTTTTATTCACCGGCTTAACATTTCCATAAACAGCATCGGGAGAATCAAGGGAAGATTCACCGCAAAAGTATTCTATTGACGGAAAGTGACCTATAGGTGCTATGCCGTTATTTTCATAGCCCAAGGAAAAATACTGCGTATTATTTAATAAATGTTTCCTTTCATCAAAAACCATTGTGGGTTTTAAAATTATCCCGTATTTTAAAAGTTCAACGCGGTTTAGAAGAGAACTGACGTGACGGTGATCCCTTAAATTCTTTTCCGAACGCCCGTATAGCGGGATAAAGGATGTAGGAATTATATCCAGAGGGCTTTTACTTTCATTGGTAACCTTAACTTGCATTATCTCTACGCCCGCATCATAAGGGATGAAGTTTGTGATTTCTATTTTTAAGCCGTGTTTTCTCTTGGTGAGTTTATGATATAAGAGTCCAGCTTCCAGCAAATCGTTTTTATCTGACAAAGAAAAACGGATATACCGGTTATCGGCTTTAAGATAGAATTCTCTGCGGCAAAGAAGATTGTACTTTAGATCAAGCACGGAGGCAGGAACAGTTAAGAAATGGTCGTTATCACTTTTTATATCTCCGGATAGATTAGGCGATATACAGCTAAGAAGAGAACCGTTTTTATCGGTAAGAG
>CAZXAC010000390.1:0-1673 GCA_964638335.1 uncultured Lentisphaera sp.
GCGTGGGCGTACTGGACATAGGGGCCGGTGTCGCCTTCGAATTTTACGGAAGCCTGCGGATCGAATGTGACAGTTGTCTTGGGGTTGAATTTCAGTAGCATGAACTTTAGTGCGCCGATTCCGATTATTTCTGATCTTCTGTCCAAATCCTTCGGGGCTTCACGACCTTCAAGCCTCTCCAAAGTGGCATTTTTTGCCAGAGAGAAAAGTTCATCAAAAAGATCATCGGCATCAACTACCGTGCCTTCACGGCTTTTCATCTTTCCGGATGGTAGGTTCACCATTCCGTAGGAAAGATGCTTCAACTTTTCCGCCCAAGTGAATCCGAGAAGTTTCATTATCGCGAAGAGGGTTTTGAAGTGATGTATCTGCTCGTCTCCAACGACCCATATCTGCTGATCGGGAGTGAAATCCTTCTGTTTTAGCATGGTTGTTCCCATGTCCTGCGTGATATAAACGCTTGTTCCGTCAGATCTCAGGAGGACTTTTTTCCCTAGGGAGAATTTTTCCAAGTCCACAAAGATGGCGCCGTCATCCCTTTTCTCAAAAACGCCCTTTGAAACTCCTTCCTCCACTATCTCCTTGCCGGAAAGATAAGTATTGCTTTCGAAATATATCTTGTCGAATTTTATTCCCATTCTTCGATACGTCTGTTCGAAACCTTCAAGCACCCATGAATTCATCTTTTTCCAAAGCGATAATGTTTCGCTATCTCCTGCTTCCCACTTTCTAAGCAGTTCCTGAGCCGCCGAGCCTATCTCGGTTTTTGAGAAAAGCTCATCTTCTTCGAGGTCTTTAAGTTCTGGGCTGGACTCCTTAAGTGCCTGCAACTGTTTTTTTAATTCGCTGTCGAACTTGACATAGAAATCACCTACAAGGTGGTCTCCCTTTACTCCACTGTTTTCCGGATTTGTTCCGCCGCCGAACCTTTGGTAGGCTATCATTGATTTGCATATATGTATGCCGCGGTCATTTATGAGATTGGTCTTGATTACTTCATGACCTGCCCTCTTGAGCAGGGATGATATCGAATCTCCTATGGCGTTGTTGCGCAGATGTCCAAGGTGCAGGGGCTTGTTGGTATTAGGAGACGAAAATTCGACAAGTATGCGAGCCCTTTGGGATGGCGGAAGAAAGGGACCAGCGAGCAGATTCTTAACAAATGCATCGCATTGCCGATGAAGTTCCAGCGCTGTCATCTTAACGTTCACGAACGCCTTGATCTTCTCAACTTTTTCGACAGATTGCGTTGAGGAGAGAATCCTTGAAACTGAGTCGGCAATCATCTCCGGGCCTTTCTTGAGGGCTTGGGCGAGACGGAAACAATTTATCGCGAAATCGGCTTCCACGTTAGGCGGAGGCATCTCGGGGTATATTTCAGGAACGTCTATCACGCTGAATTCTTTGGATAGGTCTGACCTGAGATTCTTTAGTATTTCCAAGCTCATCTACTGTTTCGCAAGGAGTATTGTTCCAACTATTAGGAGAATATATTCGAGCGTTATCCCTGCCAACCCAACAGTCTTGCCGGTAATGGTGCGGAACTTTGTAAGCCAATATCTTTGAAGCCTGTCTAGAAAGAACCACGATATTACCATTGCGAGCAATACTGCCGGGATGAACTGATGCCCTGCTACTACACATATGATTCCCGCAACTATCCAAGCCGTCCT
>CAZXAC010000391.1:0-1660 GCA_964638335.1 uncultured Lentisphaera sp.
TCCTGTCCAGGTGATACGATCATAGGACCAGCAAGCATCTTATCTCCAGTTATTCCGGTGTATCTGACGCGTTCCATTACCGAATAAGTATATTCTATTCCGTATCCTACGGAGCCAGTCATAGGATCCATGACGATCTGCTCGATTTTGACATCCATGTTTGTGAGCAGGATGTTCAACTGCTTGGCTATGTTCACATCAATTGGTGATTGCGACACGATTGAGTGTCCGTAGCCGATTGCGGCCCCAGCGATAGTTCGGTAATTGTTCTGTTCAACCCAATTGAGCAGAAGATTTTCGCCGGCGCATGCTTGTGCTACGGCTTTCATTACTTCGTTGTTTTTGTCGAAGTTGTTATGTCCAGTTATGATGAGTGGTACGTCAACTGCTTCCAGCACTGACTTTACGAGTTTTACCGACTCGTCGGGTGAACGGTTGCCCTTTTCAGGGTGTGTTCCCTCAAGGCGTACGCTAATTAGATCAGCGCCAAATTTCTCAACACAGGCCTTTGCCATTTTTGCGGGATTCGCAAGAAGATCACCGTAAGCCTTTCTGAGGACTTCGGGATATTTCTCGCTGACAACATCAAAAACTTCCATCGCTATGAGCGGTCTGTTCGGCATGTCGCCTTCCCAGAAGTGGAATGGCATGCATGAGGAGCCGCCGATCGTGTGTGTTCTGCCTCTCGTTCCGCCTTCCTTCTTTGTTGCTCCAAGCTTGACTGTCCATGCGGGGACCTCGCACTTGTCCTTCTTGAGTTTGAAGGTTTTCAGCGACGCAAGTCTTTCTGCAGGCGAGGGACCGGCGGGTTTCTTTTCAATGATAATTTCAGCAGCTTTGGTAGCAGGAGCTTCCGCTGATGAAATTTTTTCGCCAAGATACTTCTCACTGAGTGTGGCGATTATGTCCTTGACTATTTCCTTGCCTACGGTCGATTTGAGCTGTTCGGAGATCTCCTTTGAAATCTGTTGTTTGAGCTCATTTATGAGCTCGGGGGTGAGTTTAGAACCTGTTTCCTCCTTGGTGGAAGGAGTGGTTTCTTTCTTTTCAGAAACAAGAGTGGTTTCTATCTTTTCAATTTCTTCCGTCTTTTTTTCCGGAGCGTCTGAATGTGCGAAATTAGCCATGTCTTCCATTTTTATCGCGGGATGTCCGACTTTCTCCAGATATTTGCGAACCTCGCCCGCTTCAGTTGCGACAGTTTCGTCCGCAATCAGGTCGAGAAGATTAGGAACTCCCTGTTCAGCGAAGCGAAGCTTGAGGTCTGCTTCGAGGAGTTGTTTGAGTTCTTTCGGCATCCAGACAAGTCTTTTGAATCCGCCTTCAGCGCCGAGGAATTTTCTTGAAGTGAGGAATACTTTTCCGCAGCCCATGAATCCTGGAGTCTGCTGTCCGCCGCCAACATTTCCAGCAAGTGTGGAGAATGTCATGCCTACAGGTGTTTCGCCTTGGAATTCACGGTTTACAACCATGACACCGTTGCATTCAGGTAGATATGCGCAGATGACTTCGAAGCATCCGCAACTGGTCATAGGTCTGTCCATTATCGAATATGCGCAGAAGGCATCTACCGCCTTGTGACTGTTGGTAATTACATATTCATTGATGCCCTTCCATACGCCTTTGACAGGATCTAGGCATTCGCCTTTCTTGACTGGCT
>CAZXAC010000392.1:0-1634 GCA_964638335.1 uncultured Lentisphaera sp.
GAAAGATGACCGAGGAGAAAAAAGCATGAAAAATTCCCAGATAGTATCACTCTCCATATTCCTCACCGTAATATGCGCCATAGCGTCCGCAGTATTGGCAATTGCAAATCAGGCTACGGCAAAAGACATAGCTAAAATGAAAATTCAAAAAACCGAACAGGCATTAAAACTGGTACTCGGGGAATTCGACAACAATCCGGCTCAGGGGGCCACCACGGTCAAACATGAAGGCAGAGATGTCACATTCTACCCGGCGCTCAAAGACGAAAAGTTGACATCATTCGCCGCCACATCTTCGTCTCCAAAAGGATACGGCGGAAATATAACAGTGATGACCCAAATTATGCCCGATGGCAACATCGGCACAGTAATAGTCACAGAAAATAATGAAACCCCAGGACTCGGAACCGTGGCAACAAACAGAACAAGGACAAAAAGCATTTCAGACCTGATTTCAGGAAAAAACGACAGCTCCATGCCACCAAATCCTGTTCTCGATTCATTCAAGGACAAAAACTGCTCCACTTCTCCATGGAAAATAAAAAAAGATGGTGGGAATATTGATTCGATAACAGGTGCGACCATAAGTTCCCTCGCAGTAACCGACGCTGTAAATTGCGCGGCAATCGCATTCGAATCTAATAAAAATGAACTGCTCTCGAAATTCAACAAGAGCCAAGAAAATTCTTCGCCAAAGTAAAATAAAAAAAAGATTTTAAGACTTTAATAGGTGTCAAAATGTCGATGTTAAAAAATTTGACAAACGGTATATGGAAGGAAAACCCCACTCTAGTATTGGTGCTCGGGATGTGTCCGACCCTTGCCGTATCTTCCAGCGGCATAAAAAGCCTCGGAATGGGCGCCGCCACCACATTTGTGCTTGTGGGAAGCAATGTCGTAATATCTCTAGTGAGAAATATCGTTCCAGCCAAAATAAGGATACCATGCTATATCATAGTCATCGCTACTTTTGTAACAATTGTTGACCTTGTCATGCAGGCTTACGCTCCCCCCGCCCTCTACGACGCGCTGGGAATATTCATTCCTCTTATAGTCGTAAATTGCATTGTCCTTGGCAGAGCTGAAGCATTCGCCTCGAAAAACGGAGCATTCGCCTCATTCCTCGACGGACTCGGAATGGGGCTCGGATTTATCCTCGCTCTCGTTGCCCTAGGCCTTACCCGCGAATTCCTATGCGCAGGGACATTGTTTGAAATAAAAATGATAGAATCATGGAAAACAGAATTCATGCTCCTAAATCAAGCCCCTGGCGCTTTCATCGTACTGGGATTCTTCCTGGCAGGAATGAACTATATCAATATGCGAAAAGCCGCAAAAGAAGGAAAAACCTACGCGCCACCCGCAGAACTCAACTGCCGCCAATGCAAAATATGTAAAATAGACTAATCGCTGATGGAGGAGCCTGACCCGAATGAACCCGGCAAAGCTCCAACACAGCCCGGCTTATACTGAGTTTCATTCAAAGAGTTAGGAAAGACAAGAGATATTTTGAGGGATGCTTGGGTAAATTGATTTAATGGCGATTTATATATCGTCCGATAACAATTTATCAAAACAGACTCAAAAGAACCTTGCCGCTAAGCGGTTGCGTCTATTCAGCGCAGCTTCTGTGT
>CAZXAC010000393.1:0-1630 GCA_964638335.1 uncultured Lentisphaera sp.
TATAGGTCTCATAGGTCCTATTCTCATCATAGGCCAATTTTCGAATCTTTGCGCTCATATGGTGATCCTTGCCCCATTCCGGAAGACCGCGCTGACGCAGGAAATCCTTGTAGTCGCCAAGCAGTTCTTCGAGGCTTGCACGGGCAACGCCTACAAGTTTGATCTCCGTTTTCTTAGATGTGCCGCTGGCTTGGCTGCCTTCTGCGATATTTTTGTTTCCGCTCCGTGCCGCTTGTACCATTTGATCGTGGGTGCGAGAGCGCTTGTCGATAAAGCGATCGCAGAACTTAACCGTGGAATCATAGACCAGAAGGGACATCTGGTAGGATTTTAGCTTCTCGTAGCCTCCATGCGGAGGAATGAGAATATTTTTTTTCATTCGAGAATCTCCTATGCTAAGTTGCAAAATAAACTCCGCAGCGACCATCCCAATACCGATGCCTAAAGGCTGTCATTCGAACAATTCTGAAAGAGATCTTGTCCGCACAAGAAGTAGCGTACGAGACTTGAGGTCTCTGCGGTAAACAAGCAACCAATCTGGTCTGATGTGGCATTCCTCGTAGCCTTCAAGCTCGCCCTTCAATGAATGAGGGCGGAACTTCTCCGGAAGCTCCTTCCCTGCTGCAAGCTCTGCGATAAGCATCTCAATCTCCTTCATATCATGATTGCCTGATCTGCGAAGCTTCTTGACATCCTTGCGAAACTGGCTTGAAGGAACTATGTCAAGCATCAGTCGTTCTCCAAATCAGAGAACATCTCCTTGGCGCTGCCATATCTTTTCAGAGACTTATTACTCTTAAGCTCGCGAACAGCCGATAAAGTCTCCTTACGCGGTATCCGCAAGTCAAAAGGTATTCCGCGACGCAGAACAGTCTGATGGTAAAAAAGCCGTATCGCGTCCGCAGGGTTTATCCCTATGTGCTTGAAAATATTTTCAGCCTCTTTCTTGAGCTCCGGCTCTATCCTCGCCCTGGCAAATGCTGTTCTCATTGTCTATCTCCTTTCTTTCCCTTTTTCAATATTGTAGCACATATGAGCTACATATCAAATTCTTCTTGCGAATTTCACTGAGTCTTTTATTCATGTCACACTCATAAATGAAAAATGACAACCCCTAAAACCTAAAACTTGAAACCAGAAATAATTTAACGGCAAATCTTTAGCCTCAAAAGAATAAATTAGACTGGCACCGATGCTCTCCTTATGCGGAATGGCACCGATGCTCTCCGATGCTCTTCATCCGAGGGAGAAATACGGGGGAAATGGAGCAAATGGAAGTTGATATTGCCAAGGCAGGAGCTAGGGTAGAGGACAAGTAAAAACATGAAGGATTGCAGATGGACAGGAACAATTCGGTGATACCGATTGAGAGGATAGAAAACCGAATACTGCTCGTAAGGGGGCACAAGGTAATGCTTGATTCAGCCTTGGCGGAAATATATGGGGTCGAAACAAGAGCCTTCAATCAGGCGATAAGGAGAAATGCCGAAAGATTTCCGTCCGATTTTATGTTTCAGCTTACAAGACAGGAGCTTACAGCTTTGATGTCACAAAATGTGATTTCAAACGAAGGGCGGGGAGGCGTCAGAAAACTGCCATATGTCTTTACTGAACACGGGGCGATAATGGC
>CAZXAC010000394.1:0-1629 GCA_964638335.1 uncultured Lentisphaera sp.
GAGTTTACAAAGCGTGTGACGATAATGGACAGGGAACATTCGCAGTAAAACTGCTTCCGGGATCAGTATCAGCTAATGTGAATCTGATAGACAATCTGATGCGGGAGGCGCAGGCGGGCAAATCTCTTGGAATGCACAAGAATATAATCTCAATAATAGATTATGGTAAATCGGGTTCAGATTTTTTTATAGTATCCGAGTTTGTAGATGGGCAAAGATTGGACCATCTGATCCAACAAAAGTTGAGATTCGACGAAAAAGAGGCTTGGGAATACGCACTGCAGGTAATTGAAGCAGAAAAGCATATACTCTCGAAAGGATATCTTTTTAGGGATCTCAAGCCCGAAAATATTATGATAGAAAAAAATGGCAATTTGAGGTTGTACGATTATGGCCTATGTGTAAAAATCTCAGATGCGGCATCTGGTATGCTTCACTCTGACCATATAGAGGGATCGCCATTTTATCTTCCTCCGGAGAGAGTTGTGGGCGCTCCAGAGGGCGAGTATAGCGAAATATACAGTCTAGGTATGGTCATGTTTCACATGCTTTCCGGAAAAACCTATTACTCAGAGGCGGAGATCAATGAACTGGTTTCAAAGCACGTAAAGTCGCTTAGAATGTCATCTGCTGAGACTCATTTAAAACACTGCCGTCAAGAGACCGTAGAAATAATCGACAAGATGATAAAACGAAAGCCTAACGATAGATATCACTCTTTCGATCAATTAAAATCCGATATAGAAATAGTTCTGCCGATTGTGGAAAAATCGCTTTTGGCTCAAAAAAAATCCCATCTACCGCCAGAATCTCTAACTAAAAGAATAAAACGGCAAAAAAGAGAAGCAATTCTGAGTGGCGTTTTTTTGGTTGGGGGCATTATTGCCGTCGTTGCGGGATACTATTTTTTCAGATCCGCAATGGAGGCAAAAAAAAGAAGAGACCTCTATAGTCTAGTTGCAGCAGAGCTTGGTATCGCTCCCGACGTAAACAACCCTTCAAAAACAACAGAAGAACTTCAGTTAATGGTAAAAGATGCCGTTGAAAAAAAAATGGTCGAATATCTACAATCTCTTCCCGCTTTCGATGAAGCCAAAGCAAGGGCCGAAGCCGCCAAATCTCTTTCTCTTAGCGGCACTGTCCGAAGTCCTTCGATATCTGTCAACGAATTGGAAAAGCGCAGAATTGAGGAAATCTCCCGATCGGAAGCCAGAGCGATTGCTGATATTGACAGAACTTTTAATGAAGCAAAGGCCCGTTCGGCGATATTATCCAAACAATCTTTGTCTGACCCTCCACCCATTCCCGGATTGTCCTTGAAACAGGCTTTCTTGAAGCTAGATGAGCAGGTAAGGTCACAGGCTGAAGAGAAATTTTCCGTAAAGGAGTTGGCCACAATACTTAGGTCGGTATACGAAAAACATGGGCCATATACAACAGGATCTTTTATTGGGGTAAAGGATTTGTCTGGAAAATCAATAAGCGGAGTATATCATGGAAGGAAAGGGACAAAGGTTATCATAGGAGAAAAGGAAATTGAGTTGAAAGATATATCAGCAGAATACAGGACAAGATTCAATGAATCGGCATCCAACAAGAAAATTTCTTCTGAAACCGAAAAAGAAAAGA
>CAZXAC010000395.1:0-1614 GCA_964638335.1 uncultured Lentisphaera sp.
CCTTCATTACGGTTAAAGGTGGGCCTGACTTGCGAGACAAGTTTGTCTTTATGGTGCTGTTTGGATGTTTTATGCAGCACATGTGGAATGCTATCAAGTTAATCTCAAATGACTTCAGAAAATCGGTGAAATCAGGCAGAAATCCCAATTATAAAATGTCTCCTAAGGAAACAATATTTACTGAAACTCAAATACCTATAGGGAAACATGAAGATTTATAAGTATTTTCCGCCCCCTTCGCCTAAATATCCCCATTTTATTTCATCATTACAGATTCGCTTTACTCAACCAGTAGATTTGAACGACCCATATGAGTGTAATCCACACATTGATAACTACTGTGATATAAATTTCATAGCATCCTATTTTCGCTCACTTGCACAACCCGAAATAGATAAAATTCACACATACTCTAGTAATTCAAAAGAAAGAAAAGAAAAGTTAAAAATGCTTAATAAAAAAGTCGAAAAAGGAATTAGAAAATATAGGAACAATCCAAAAAAAATAAAAGAATTGGCAGAAAAGTCCCTAAAAGATGTTTTGAATAACAATATTGGTATTTTGTCTTTGTCTGAGAGACGTGACAGTACAGCGATGTGGGCGCACTACACGCATAAGCATAAGGGTCTTACCGTGTCTTTTGATTCAGAAAATGATTTTTTCAAGCAAAAGGAATCCGATAAGTCAGATATTGGAATCCTTAAAAAAGTTTTTTATGAAAACTCAAGAATAAGCCTTGACCTTCAGGGGCTGATTAGCCATAAAGAAAAAATATCAAAGGATATTTATTATATAAAGTCGAAGGATTGGTCGTACGAAGAGGAATGGAGAATATTGAGGGATTTGGCCTGCGCAGATAAGCGCATAGATGGACAGCCGTGTCCAATCTGCCTCTTCAATGTTCCACCCTCGGCGATCCTTGAAGTGTGTCTTGGTATGAATATGCAGAAAAATGATGGGACAGATATCCTTCATTCGATTCAATCCAACGCAAGCTTGTCACACGTCAAGATATTTAGAGCTGCCTTGAACGACAAGCATTTTACCATGGACTGGATTCCATTGCATGGAGAAAGTAAATCGCTGCCATTATGGCTAAGAACTCACTGAATGGACTCGCTGCCAATCTGGGCAAATTCCTGAGAGGGCTCGGTGGCGAAAACATATATTTTCATACTTTCGTATTGAAAAAACAAAGGAGTATATCGCAGTTGGGACAGCTCGACAGCTTTGAAAATTTCGCCCAAAAGGGTATAATCAACACTTGACAAAGGAATAGCTTAGACTGGCCCCGATTATTCTTTATAACGCTTGGAATTGGCTTTTTGCCCGCGAAAATCGCATATATAAGGAAGGGTTATTTAAGAACGGCCTGAGCAAATGGCGCAGAGAATTCATGGAAAGAAGGTGAAATATTGTATATAGACCCAAAATCAACAATCGCTGGACATTCTGCTATTCTTGTCAGAAAAGCCATGAAGGCTACAGGAGGAGGGAAATTCGGCAAAGATTTATTCAATAATCGGCAATAATCGGTGCCATTCCGCATAAGGGCAATAATCGGTGCCATTCCGCATAAGTATTTTGAATATAAGAACCAAATGATATATTATA
>CAZXAC010000396.1:0-1590 GCA_964638335.1 uncultured Lentisphaera sp.
TGTTCGTTCCATCATTCCATCAAAGTTAATAGCGGGAGTGTGACCCCGATCCCGTCCTTACAGGGGTCAGATAAAGCGCGCAGATAAAGTGCGGTATTTTTACCAGTAGCTACCACGCTCCATTTTCCATTCACCATTGATAATCTTCAAGCCAAATGTATGAGCCTTTCTCTGTTCATTTTCCAACCATTCTATGTACACCATGGAAAAGCCAGATTTCCCTTCATACGGTTCTGAAATTTTTAATTTACTAATATTGGTAATATTTTTATAATAAGAACAAAACTCCTCAAATGGAATAGTTGCATCATGAACAGAACCGTCGCTCAGTTTGGATATGCGACTTGATTCTCCGTACCACAACTTTCTGGCGTTGTCAAAATCCTTCTTAATGACAAGTTGAATGAAGTTTCTAACAGTATCTTGCGGTAGGGTTCCATTATTGTCCCTAGGAGGATTGTATTCTTCCTGTGATTTCTTCCCGCATCCAGTAAAAAAGATGAATATTAAAAAAGACAATAGAATTAATTTAGTACGCATCTTCTGACCTCCTAGGTTTATCCCCATCACAAAGGCATTTCCATGCATGTGATTCTTCCCGATAATAATTCATGCCTTCCTTCACAGTTTTATATTCCTTACGTTGAGCCTTATTTGATTTTATATCATCTGGTCTTTTTTGATAATTTTCTATGTCCTTCCATAATGCTTTTTTTGTCATATCATTATGTTTAATCGCTCCCGCATCTTTTAATAACTGACTCCAACTGTATGAAATATCATCAAACATGCCACGTGGCGTCCTAGAGAAAGGACTGTTAACATCAAAAAGTGCAGCATTTTTTACATCTTTTATCCAAGCATTGTGTCCAAAATCTCTTCCTAGAGCATTGCTTACTAGGTCTTCAGGAGACCATGCGCTGGAATCTGTAGGATCGGAAGCCTGATCATGTTCTACATATTCTGAAAACGTCCACGCAACAGCTCTTGATCCGCGGTAAGTTCCCCAAGCGTTGTTGAAAAAATGCCCCATGTCAATCCAACCATACTTACACGTAAAGACAAAGGTATTCTTGTCGTTTGTGCCAATGTTTTCGCGTATTTTGGCAAGCCTTCTGGCGTTACGCAAATTACTTCTCCATGGTCTAAAGATTCCCAATGTGTTTTCTAATTCCTTGTCAAAATCGCTATCTGCGGCATTCTGGTATTGTTGTATGTTTTTCAACGATTGTTCTGGAGAAATCATATGACCATGCCCTGGTAACTCTGGATACATCCCTAAATAATCCCATTTATTTATGGCATTATTCCCGACAAATCCATACAGGTTATTTCCTCCGCGTTCCTGTATCGGGTCTCTCGACAGCCACCTCCCCGTTTCAGGATTGTAATATCTGTATCCATAATAGACCAATCCAGTTTCACTATCAAAGAAATACGAACTGAATCTGAAACTGAAGTCATCGGATTTCACCCCCGACTTAACTATGCACCTTCCAAAGGCATCGTATTCATATTCCGCTACTTTCGCACCTGTCGAAGCATCCACGTAGGCGACTATGTTCAGATTGCCGTCATATACGGGGAAGA
>CAZXAC010000397.1:0-1581 GCA_964638335.1 uncultured Lentisphaera sp.
AGCAACTGGACGGAGGCCGAACTGTCTAAGTGGCGCTGGACTATCGCTCTGCCGGACGGAATCTTTGTTGCCCTACAAGAAGCTAGCGGAAAAATAGTCGCCACTGCAATGGCATCGCACCGACCAAGAAGATTGCATCCTTCAGGGGGGGAGATTGGCTGGGTTGCAGCCGATCCAACACACTCTGGAAAAGGTCTTGGAATGTCTGTATGTTTCGCCGCGCTCAGGCGTCTTTTGAGCGCAGGATACAAGCGCATATATCTTCTTACCGATGACTACCGTCTTCCCGCTATTAGGACTTATTTAAAGATGGGTTTTGTTCCATTTATATGCGCAGCTGACATGGAGGCCCGTTGGAATAAAGTAGCAGAGAATCTGGCGTGCCCTATAAAGGTCGAAACTTGGACAATAGCTCCCCCAAAAATGTGGACAGCAGACACAAATTGAAGATAAAAAACGAGGACCAGCACCCCATTTAGAATTTGCCAAACAAAAAGGATTTTGGATGAATATTATTCAGACTGCAATAGTTTCAAATGAGCTAAACAAAGAGGCTTAGCAAAGAGATGAGGTTTCGCATTGGATTAAATGATTTAGCCTCCTGCTTCTTTCCAAACATATGCTACATCTGCCGAGAGAAAAAAGCGGAGTCAACACATCTTTGCGCTGAATGCAGACGAGATTTGCCCGCCATAAAACCACCGTACTGCCCTGGATGCGGAGGCGAGAACGATGGGATATTCGATCTATGCCCCAAATGCCTAAAGGAGGAGAAACGTCCTTGGAAAAATGCGATCGCGGCAATGAATTACGAGGACTCCTTTATAAAAACCATTCAAGACTTCAAATACAATGGAAACAGTCACTTGGCACGACTTCTCGGAGAACTCGCCGCCGAAAAATGGAAAGAGAGAGACCTACAAGCGGATTGCGTTGTGCCAGTTCCAATGCACTGGACTAGGAGAATTTTCAGGGGATACAATCAGACCGAGCTCATAGCATCGGTTTTCTGCAAGTCCACTAGAATACCTATGGTAAAACTTCTTAAACGAGTTAGAAGCACACCAAAACAAGCCAAGCTTTCCAGGGAACAGAGGAAGAAAAATCTGAATGGGGCTTTTAAGATATCTGGATTTGAACGTGATTTTAAGAAAACCCGATCTATATTACTGCTCGACGATGTTATAACCACTGGGGCGACTCTTGAGACAGCATCGAGGGTTCTTCTGGGGTCTGGCATATGCGAAGAGGTCAATATTATAGTTATTGCAAGAGGTTGAAAAATGGCTCTTTTTACTAAAGAAAAATATACGACGATAACGACATCAAAGAAAAAAGAGATTCCTGGTGGGCTTTGGGACAAATGTCCAAAATGTTCAGATGTGGCGTATAAGAAGATTATTGAAGAAAATCTTAATATGTGCCCAAAGTGTTCACACCACTATTCAATAAGCGCGCCTGATAGGATAAAACTTCTTTCCGATGAAAACTCCTTCCGTGAAATGGATGCTTCCATGCAGTCTCTCGACCCGCTAAAATTTGAAGGAGTTGCCCCCTACAAAGAAAAGATAGAAAAAAGCA
>CAZXAC010000398.1:0-1553 GCA_964638335.1 uncultured Lentisphaera sp.
CTGAAGAAGGACTGCGATGGAAAATTCTTCCAGAGCGGGAACGTGCTGCACACAATCAAGGCGGGAGAGTCCTATGTGAACACGCATGTAATATGGCCTTGCGAACGGAACGATGAACACTATGCTTATCCGTTCAAGGAAATTTGCATGCGGTTGAAACCGGACAGCATTTCGCAACTATCGCTGTGCCTTGCTTTATACAATAGTCAGGCCGGAAGCGAAGACCCTCTGGAAAAAATCCTTCACGGCGAGAAAAATGATTCCGCCCCTGCCGAATATGCGGATCTCTTGCAGGACACATTCGGGTGGCTATTCTGGGAGCATCAATTCACAAATATCCTGAGGCTTTTCACTCTTGATCTCGACTAACCGCATGAGCTCCTGAAACAATATAAACGGCGCGGATGCTTCATAAAGGAATTGCCGCCTCGCTGGAACATCCAGGGAGTTCCTGTTTTGACTTCCATGGAAGAAAATATGCTTGATAAAAAACACATATACAGATTTCTGTTAAAACCCGCATGGGAAATCTATAATTGCCTTATCAGTCCGTGTAATTAAAAGGAGAAATACATGACGATTGTAAGTTGGAACAGCAAGTTCGGCTATGATGCGAATAAGCAGGACAAACTGCGCGAACACTGCCCCGGGGCAGATGTGTACGTCATCCTGGAATGCAAAAAGGCCGACTTTGATGAATTGAAGAATGACTGGAAGTACAAGAATTGGTATTCTGACGACTTGAACGACGAGAAGAGTCAATTAGGAGTCGCAGTTTTTTCTGATGCCTGTGAAATAGAATTCACATCGCAATTCAATCGCATGTATCGGTACATCATTCCGTATCGCGTAACCAAGGGTCAGGAAAGTATTATCCTTTTTGCCGTGTGGACAAAAAAAATCCCCTACGACTATGATAAAAATGTTATCAAGGCTGTTTCTTGCGATGAGTATGCGCCGCTGCTTTCCGCCAAAGCGGTCGTGATCGGCGATTATAATTCCGGAGCAAATAAGTTTCACAAAGACAGATATTCAGCGCTTGCTTCAAAAATGAACAAAAGCGGTTTGTTCAATGCCGTAAACGACGCCGGCAAAGAATCTTGTTTCACCTTTTACGGCAAGTATCATGAAAATGAAGATAAAAACTGGTTCACGAATGATTTCTGTTTCGTCACAAAAGACCTGTTGCCTGAATGCCGCGTAGAAATACTCAATGAGTGGGATAATAACAACATGTGGCAGGGATTGTCCGATCACTGTCCGATCAGGGTTGAAATCGGCTTTGCCAAGTAATTTTTTTTAAGGATTCGATTTATGTTGCACAAAATCCTGAATATTTTGGTAACTATTGTTTTACGCCTCAGTCCGGCTGTCTTGGGGGCCTCTCTCTTTTCGATCATCGGGTTCGATCCCGCGTCTTTCAGGCTGGTCGGATGGGCGGTTCTTTCACTGTACACAAGCGAGATGCAAAAACGCATTGAGGAACTTGCCCGGCGAGCTCTTTCAAATATGCCTAAGAAGTATGCCTCCATTGAGAAAGCCTCTGAATCTTC
>CAZXAC010000399.1:0-1506 GCA_964638335.1 uncultured Lentisphaera sp.
TCACGAAATGCTTGCAGGGAAAGAATACGATCCTATCACGTTTCTCTTCAAGCTTTCCGGTCAGAGGATCATGGACAGAAACCGATTCTATCTCATCGCCAAAAAAACTTATCCTCCCGAAATATTCGCGGTCAGGAAAGAAAACATCAACAGAATCCCCCCTCACCCTGAACTGTCCTTTCTGAGGCGCAGTGTCGTTCCTGTCGTATTGTATTTTAACTAATGAGTTTATGAAATCCTTTCTTGAAAATTTTGCCCCTTTCTGTGCCGTTACCGACATCTCGGTAAAATCCTCCGGGGAGCCGAGCCCGTATATGCATGACACGCTGGCAACGATTATCACATCCCGCCTTTCTACAAGAGCTCCTGTGGCGGATAAGCGCAGACGTTCGATATCCTCGTTTATGCTGGCATCCTTTGCGATGTAGGTATCGGTCTGAGGAATGTAAGCTTCCGGAAGATAATAATCATAATAGCTTATGAAGAACTCAACGGCATTTTTAGGAAAAAACGCCTTGAACTCGCTGAACAATTGCGCGGCAAGTGTCTTATTATGGGAAAGCACCAGCACTGGCATTTCAAACTTGCTTATCATGTTGGCAATTGTAAATGTTTTTCCAGAGCCTGTAACTCCGAGCAAGGTCTGATGGCTTTTCCCCTTCTCCAAGCCTTCAACCAGTTTTTTTATCGCATTTGGTTGGTCACCGCCGGGCTTAAATTCCGAAACTAACTTGAACATTCTGACCGCCTTGATGTATTTGTTCCTTCAGCTATATTAGCCGCCTTACGCAAAACTTCTAACTCGAATTTCAGATTAAACGGAGATGAAAAATTGGATGAAATACTGAAAACCGCCCTCTTGGCAGTTGTCCAAGGTATAACCGAATTCCTGCCTATCAGTTCCTCCGGACATCTTGTCATAATAGGCGACATCCTCGGTATCAGAGAGGATTCAATAGTATTGTCTTCAGTTCTTCACGCTGGCACCCTAGTTTCAATACTTCTAATTTATTTCAGGGAAATAATCCACTACATACGTTCAACGAGGATTCTGCTACTGATTTTCATTTCGAGCATACCGGCAGGCATTGTCGGACTGACAATACACGCCTACGGTTTCGAAAATATGTTGTTTGGAAATCCGCTTATAGCTGGAGCCGGACTTCTTATAACTGCAGGAGCTCTTTACTTCCTTCCGAGGAAGCAAGCACAGTCAAAGGAGGTATCAGAGATGAGTTTAAAGGACGCATTTATAATAGGCTTCGCGCAGTGCATCGCCATCTTACCAGGGGTGTCGCGGTCTGGTTCCACGATAAGCACAAGCCTGAGGCTTAAGTTCAAACGCGGAGAAGCTTCGACATATTCATTTATAATCGCAATTCCCGTCGTAGCGGGAGCAACCCTAGTCGAGATCCTTCCGCTTCTGAGAAATCCAGACAATAATTCCGACGCCGTAGGAGCCACCGCTCTTATATTGGGATTTATAATATCGGCAATAGTCGGATA